>JANYHP010000288.1 GCA_025359005.1 Hyphomicrobiaceae bacterium
CGCCGATGAAGCCCTGAACGGCCCGCCAGAAGATCATCTCGCCGATGCTGGTGGACAGCCCGCACATGAGGCTGGAAATGGTGAATCCGGCAGCCGCGCCGCCGAACAGGATGCGCGTGCCGAGCGCGCGTGACAGGAACCCCGACAGCGGGATCATGATCACTTCGGCGATCAGATACGACGTCTGCACCCACGTCACTTCGCTGGCGGACGCCGACAGCCCGGCCTGGATCTCGGCCAGCGACGCCGACACGATCTGGATGTCCAGGATCGCCATGAACATGCCCAGCACCATGCCGAAGAAGGCGATCATGCGGCGCCACACGATGCGGCCCTCGGCGTCGATGGCCAAGGCGCCGGGTTGGGGCGTGTGGAGCGGGGGGGGCGCCATGCTGTCGATTGGTGTCCTCAGCGCAGCGACGCGGCCGGTATGGCGGCCGTGGCTGGTGGCAGCTGAACTGGCCGCTCCGTGCCAGGCTTGGTGTTTATGGTGACGACCACGCTCATGCCCGGTCGCAGCAGGCCGGCCGTCAGCGTTGCCTCGGGCAGCCCCACCCGCACCGTCAAGCGCTGCACGATCTTGGTGAAGTTGCCGGTCGCGTTGTCGGGCGGCAGCAGCGAGAAGACCGCACCGGACGCTGGCGCGAGGCTTTCGACGATGCCTTCGATGGGCGCATCGGGCTGTGCGTCGACGGTGACGGTGACGCGCTGGCCGGGCCTGATGCGGGCCAGTTGCGTTTCCTTGACGTTGGCGTCGATGTAGGCGGCCTGCAGCGGCACAAGGCTGGCGAGCCGCTGCCCCGGCTGCACGTAGTCGCCGACCTGCATGGCGCGATTGCCGATGACGCCGTCGAAGGGGGCACGCAACTCGGTGAAGGTCAGGTCGCGCTCGGCTTTGGCGAGGGTGGTCTCGACTTGGCGCAAGGCGCTTTCGGCCTCCGTCCGCTGTGCTTCGAGCACGCCCACGGTGGCGATCGCTGCCTGGATCGCCGCAAGCGCGGCCGTGGCGGCGGCCTTGGCCTGCTCGTTGGCGGCCTGGGCCTGGTCGAGCGCCTGGGCGCTGTTGATCTTGCGGGCGGCGAGATCGATCTGCCGCTTCAGATCCTGCGCGGCCTTGGTGGCGGCGGCTTTCGCCGACAGCGATTGGGCCTCGGACTGGTCGACAGCGGAGCGCTGGGCGGCGATCTGCTTGCCGATGCGGGTGATCGCCGCGCGCTGGGTCTCGGCGGCGTCGCGGGCCGCCCGGACGGCAAGCTGGTAGTCGCCGGGATCGAGGCGGGCTATCAAGTCGCCGACCTTGACGGCCGCGTTGTCGGGCACGGCAATCTCGGTCACGTAGCCGGCAATCTTCGGCGCCAGCGTCGAAGCTCGCGCCGACACGTAAGCGTCATCGGTCGTTATCTGGAAGCGCCATACCGTCCGCCAGGTCTCGAACGTGTAAGCAGCGCCCAAAAAAGCCGCGATGCCGAGGGCTGGCAGCGCATAGCCCCGCGCGCGGTGCACTGGCGAAGTGCCAGCCACCCTGGCCGGGCGACGGTCGTCGGGTCGAAGGTGCTGGCCGGGCTCGCCGACAGATTTTTGCATCCCGCAGTCGTCCTAGAGCATTTTCCACCAAAGTGGACACCGGTTTGGTGCAGAAAATGCGATAAACAAAGGGCTAGAGCGCTTTCCTCGATCCAAACGAAGTGGAAAGCGCACTAGAGTCGTGGTGTCGAACAGGCTGCTGTGTGCCGAGCAGGCCGCTGTGCCTGGCATGCAGCGCCGCCGACGCTTGAGAGGCATCATAACCGCCATTTCTGACTGAACGGTTCGTCAAATTGCCACGCCGTGTGCGGTGGATGCAACTCTGGACTGCCTGGAATGAGGGCTGTTCGACGCAGTTGCGTCGTAGCTCGGAGCACGCCGGCTCGACGGGCGCGTCGCGTCAGGCTACCATTTTTCGTTCCTGCAAGGCTTTGCCGCTGGTTTCGAAGGAGGGCAGCATGCCCGTTTCATCCGCAACGAAGATGCGCCGGTGCGGCGCCGTGGTGTCGGTCGCGGTCGCGCTGCTGGCGGGGACCGGTGTCGCGCGCGCTGACGCCATCGACGGGGATTGGTGCTTCGGTACGCTCAATCTGAACATTCAGGGGCCACGCATTCGAATGCCGTCCGGCGCCGAGATGACCGGCAGCTATACGCGCCACACCTTCGCCTACGTCGCACCGGCAACCGACGCGGGCGCCGGCACAGCCATCGATATGCGCCTGCTCGGCGAGGAGCATATGGAACTGTCGCGCAACGGTGCGCCGCCCGAAGTCTGGCGTCGCTGCAAGCCGACCAGCTGACTGTCGAAGGCCCCGCGCGTGGCATGCGGGGCATGCGCGGATTTGGCCCCCGCAGCCGGCGATATTTTTGTTTGCGCCGCACCACGGCCGGGCGTACGGTCCCGCCGCTTCGCGACCCCGTGAAGCGACAGCACCGTAACCCAGACGACCCCAACAAAGGCACGTGCCATGGGCTTTTATGCCGACAGCTTGAACCGCATTTCTCCGTCCGCGACCAT
>JANYHP010000111.1 GCA_025359005.1 Hyphomicrobiaceae bacterium
CGCCGCGCTTGGTGTGGTCGATCCAGACGCCGGCGACGTCGGTTTCGGCGGCCGCCGTGGTGCCGGCGGCAGCCATAGGGGCTGCGGGCGTCTGCGCGGCAGCGGCGCCCGCCACAAGACCGGCGAACATCAGCTGCACGGCCGCACGCCGCAGTTGATGGGCGCCCTGCGCTGGCAAAGTCGGACGGGAGATGGAAGCAGTGGTCATATTGAAATCCTCGCTTCCCGGATTTGGTCAACAAAACTTGGACACAATGAGGCGATACCCGGCCACTGATGCGGCAATTTTACGGTCTGGCGGCGGCGCACCCGATTGTGCCGCAGCGCTTTGCCGCAACTCGTGACAGCGCATTTACGCTAGTGGCGTTCTCTGACCTCTGGCGCTCGGAAATGCCGTATATTGCCACCTCAAGCAGGCTGACGTTCGGCCACGCAAAACCGAGACCGAGGCCGCACGGCACCTCCAAACGCATTTCAGGTAACCAGCTCCCATCGGCCAGCCAACCGCGACACAGGCCGCACAGCCATCGATCCCCTGTTGCATACCCCACCACCCGGAGCGGTCCCGATCGGCCGTCGCCCTCGCGATCGGCCCGGTCCGCGCTCCGGGACTTCAAGGTTTCTCAGCATTCTGCTGATACGCAGCAGGCCCGGCTGATACCCAACAGGTCCGCCAAAGTCGTCGAGTTCCAAAGTAGTTGAGTGCAATGACGCTGCTTCTCGCTTTCCGCAACCTTGTCCACGACCGCGTCCGGCTTGCCGTGACGCTGATCGGCATTTTGTTCGCAATCGTGTTGATCGCGGTACAGCTCGGCCTCTATCTCGGCGCCCGCCAGATGATCGTCTCGACGATCGATCATGCCAACGGCGATGTCTGGATCATGGCCTACGGCAACAAGAACTTCGAGGAAGCCCAGCCGATCAGTCAGCGCGCACGCTTCACAGCCCTCGCAACCCCCGGCGTCATCGCCGCCGTGCCGCTCATCACCTCGTTCGCCGACTGGAAAAAGCCCGACGGCGGCACCACGCCATCGGTCATCGTCGGCTCCGATCCCGCCGACGGCGGCCTCGTGCCCTGGGCCATCGCGCAGGGCGATCTCTCCTCGCTCGGCACACGCGACGCGGTGTTTGTCGACCGCAGCTATCTAGAAGACCTCGGCGTATCCGGCGTTGGCGCGTCCGCCCAGGTCAACGGCGCGCGCGTGCGGGTCGCTGGTCTGACAGATGGCATCCGCTCTTTTACCACCACGCCCTTCATCTTCACGACGCTGACACGCGCGCGCGCGCTGATGCAGATGGGGCCTGACCAGGTGAGCTATGTCCTTGTCAAAATCGCGCCCGACGTGTCCCCCGACAGCGTGCGCGCGGCGCTGGCCGCCCAACTGCCCGACGAACAGGTGATGACAAAAGCTGAATTCCGTGCCCGCAGCCTCAATCACTGGCTGCTGGCGACCGGCGCCGGCGTCGCATTGATCGGTGGCGCCATTCTCGGCCTCATCGTCGGCACCGTCATCGTTGCGCAGACGCTTTATTCCTCGACCAAGGATCATCTCAACGAGTTCGCTACCTTGCGCGCGCTCGGCTCGTCGAAGGGCTATATCTATCAGGTGATCCTGGCGCAGGCGGCGTTGTCGGCAGCGCTCGGCTACGTGCTCGGCATGATCATCGCGATGGCCATCGTGCTCATCGTGCAGCACCAGGAATTGCCGCTGCTCATCGTCATGACGCCGGAGCTCGCACTGCTGCTGTTCGTGCTTACGCTTTTGATGTGTACGATTTCCGCCGTCGCCGCGATCAGCAAGGTCACGCGCATCGACCCAGCCATGGTGTTCAACCGATGAGCAACGCGTTCGTCCTCGTCGCCGAAGGGCTGGTCAAGGATCTCGGCCAGGGTGCCGGCACGGTGCGCGCGCTGAAAGGCGTGTCGCTGTCGCTAAAGGCCGGCGAGCTGACGTTGCTGATGGGGCCATCCGGGTCCGGCAAGACGACGTTACTCTCGCTGCTCGGCTGCATTCTCGCGCCCACCGAAGGCACGCTGAGCGTCGCCGGCCGCTCCACCAAGGGCCTCGGCCCCGAAGAACTATCGGATCTGCGGCGCAAGCATATCGGCTTCATTTTCCAGTCCTACAATCTGTTCCCGACCTTGACCGCGGAAGAAAATGTCCGCCTCGCACTTGACGTGAAGGGGGAGCGCGGCCCCGAGGCCAACGCGCGCGCCATCAAGGCGCTGCAGCAGGTCGGGCTCGGCCACCGCATGCGCTCGTACCCGGCCAACATGAGCGGCGGGGAGCAACAGCGCGTCGCAGTCGCGCGCGCCATCGCCGGTCGGCCAAGCGTGATCCTCGCCGACGAGCCCACCGCGGCGCTCGACAGCGAGAACGGCAACGCCGTCATGGAACTCTTGAGCGAGATCGCATCGGGGTCGCAGCACGCCGTGCTCGCCGTCACCCACGATCCGCGCACGATGAAATACGCCGACCGCATCCTCAAGATCGAGGATGGCCGCATCGTCGGCGAAGAGAGGCGCCCCGACGGCGTCGACACCATCCACCAGATTGCCCGCGGCAAGAAACGGAAGACCGATGCAAAACCGTGACAACGCCTTTGGCCCGCTGCTCCTTGCGGCGGCCGCTGCCATCGCCATCGCCATTTTTGCCACCCGCGGCGGCGATCATGCGCGCCCGGTCGCGGCGCCAGCTGGATCAGCAAGCCAGCCGGCGGCGGCCGCCGCACCGTCAACGCCCACGGGACGCACCGCGTGGGCCGCGTCCGCACCCGGCCGCGTCGAACCCAAGGGGGGCGAGATCAGGATCTCACCGCTCAGCGGCGGCCGCGTCGTCGACGTGATGGCGGCGATCAACCAGAAGGTCATCGCCGGTGACTTGCTGGTGCGCATGGACGACACAGAAATCGAAGCCCGGCTCGCGGCCACCGACGCGGAAGCCTCCGTCAGAAAGCGCGACCGCGATCTGGAAAATGTCAGTGGCCCCGCGCGCGACCGCCGCACGGCCGAAGATGCGGCCTTCACCGCCGAGCGTCTGTTCAGTCTCAACCGTGCCGAACTCGACCGCTGGCTGATCGCCAAGCGCCAGGGCCTGGCGACCGACGCCGACGTCGCCAAGGTACGCGACACCGTCACTAAGGCCCGCGATGCCATGGATGCAGCTCGCACCGCGCTCCGCCGCGTGATCGCCGAGACAGCCGTCTCCCAGACAAGACTTGAAGCAGCCCTCGCCTCATCGCGCGCCGAACTCGCTGCCGCCGACGCCGCCTCCGAACGTCTGCGCATTCGCGCGCCCGCCGACGGTACCGTTCTGCAGCTGACCGCCACAGTCGGCGAGAGCGTGGCGCCATCACCTGAGAATGTATTGGTCGTGCTCGGCGACGTCAGTGCGCTGCGCGTAAAGGCAGAGATCGAGGAGCGCGACATTGGCAAGCTGCGCGTCGGACAGACCGCCGTCGTCCGCTCGGATGCGTTCCCGGGCCGTGATTTCGAAGGGCGCGTGACGTCGTTCGCGCAAGCCTTGGGCCCGAGCCGGCTCGGCCAGAAAGGTCCGCGCAAGCTCAACGACGTCGACGTTCTTGAAGTGACGATCGAGCTCCTCGGCCAAACGCCGCTGCTCCCCGGCATGCGCGTCGACACCTTCCTCAAGCCCGACACCCGCGCCAGCCTGCCACAACCAAAGCTGAATTGAGTGCGCGGCACCGGCCCGTCTCGCGCCCCGCCTCCCATCTTGCCACCCGGCGATGCCGCGACCGTGAGATCGCGGTCTTGACGGCCCCCACGGACCTATTACAAAAGCCTCAGTGGTGACGGACAAATAGTTATTTTTTTCAAGGTTTTGTGAGATTGACCGGCGTCTCTCTTGCGGCACCAATTTTTTGAGAGACTGAGGCGATCTTTGTGGTGTTTCGCCTTGATCGCTGTCTCGCCGGTGTCGCAGGCGGCGGCTGGCCATAGAAGGGCAAGTGCCCAAATTCCTGAGCCTCCGGTTCGTGCAGACGCGCCACCTCTGCCTCATGCAGAAGCCCAGGTGTCCGGCCGACTGCTGCCCGCCCGCCGCGCCAGCGCAATGGCGGCCACGCCGCACTCATGACGCTGTCTGGCGTCGATGCGTTGCTGGGTGGTCAAGGCGCTGCCGGCGATGGCTGCCTGGTAGGCATGACTGGTAGCCATGCCTGCTAGACTTGGCTGGAAGCTTTGGGGGGCAGGCCGATCGTTCTGCCCCCGGCGCGTCAGCGCTTGTCTGCTGCCGAGAGGCGACGTTCGACGAAGGCAGAGTAGCGCGACATGCCGAAGCAGAAGAGCCAGAACACGAAGCCGGCGAACAGATAGCCGGTCATTGCGTTGGTCGGCGCCAGCCACTTCTGGTCGGTGTTGTTCTGCTGGACAATCCCCAGAAGATCGAAAAGCCCGATGATGAGCACCAGCGAGGTGTCTTTGAAGAGGCCGATGAAGCTGTTGACGATGCCGGGCACCACCAGCTTGAGCGCCTGAGGCAGCACAATCAGGCTCATCTTTTGGCGGTAGTTGAGGCCGATGGCGTCGGCGCCCTCGAACTGGCCGCGCGGGATGGCCTGCAGGCCGCCGCGGATGGTCTCGGCCATATAGGCAGAGGCAAACAGTGCGACGCCCACGAGAGCGCGCAACAGCTTGTCGAAATTCCAGCCCGGCGGCAGGAAGAGCGGCAGCATTACCGACGACATGAACAGCACGGTGATCAGCGGGACCCCGCGCACAAATTCGATGAAGCCGACGGAGGCATAGCGCACCAACGGCATGCGCGAGCGACGCCCGAGGGCCAGCAGGATGCCGAGCGGGAACGACGCCGTGATGCCGACGCTGGCGACAACGAGCGTGACCAGCAGGCCGCCCCACAGTTCGGTCGGCACATGGCTGAGCCCGAGATAGCCACCCACCAGCAGCACGAAGGCCACCAGCGGAAACACCAGGAACATGTAGAGCGCGTTGTAGAGCTTGTAGGGGACCGACGGGATCATCAACGGCACGAGGCCGATGACGGCAAGCAGGTAGGTGAGATCAACGCGCCAGCGCAGTTCCTCCGGATAACGCCCGTACATGAACTGCGCGAATTTCGCTTTCACCATCGGCCAGCAGGCACCCGAGTTCGGGCGGCAGGCATCACCGTTGTCGCCGTTCCATGTCGCATGCAGCACGGCAAAGCCGAACAAGCCGGTGACGATCACATAGACAAGGTAGACGCCGAGCAACGTCAGGATTGTATTGCCCACCGACGAGAACAGGTTGTCGCGCGCCCAGGCGATCGGTCCGACCTGAATGCGCGGCGGCTTGACGACAGCGGCGGCGGCAGCCGCTGCCTCGGTGGTTTGCATGGAGTGTGCGGACATGCGGCTTATCTCTCCACCAGCGCCATGCGCGTGTTGAACCAGTTCATGAAGCCCGACGTGAGCAGCGACGTTGCAAGGTAGACCGCCATCAGCATGAGGATGGTTTCAACTGCCTGACCCGTCTGGTTGTTGATCGTCCCCATAACCTGCGTCAGGTCGGGATAGCCGATGGCGCCGGCGAGCGAGGAGTTCTTGGTCAGGTTGAGGTAGTTCGACGTCAGCGGCGGGATGATAATGCGCATAGCCTGCGGGATGGTGACGAGGCGCATTGTCTGCCCCTTGCTCAGCCCGATCGCGGCCGCCGCTTCCTTCTGACCCTTGGAGACGCCGAGGATGCCGGCACGCACGATCTCGGCAATGTAGGACGCCGTGTAGAACACCAGCCCCAGAAGGACGGCGAAGAACTCAGGCTGCACCACCGTGCCGCCGCTGAGATTGAAGCGGCCAAGCTCGGGGAACTCGAACTGCACCGGGCGCCCCATGATGAGAAACACCAGCAACGGCAAGCCCACGATGAGACCCAGACCGGTCCACAGCACGGGGAATCGCTGCCCCGTCGCCATCTGCCGGGCATAACTCCAGCGTGAGACAAGATAAGTGGCGACGATACCGGCAATGAGGGCGCCAAGCACGAAGCCTGATCCAACCAGCCACTCGGGCTTGGGTATGAACAGGCCACGCGTGTTGAGCAACATGCCAAACGGCAATTCATAGCTCGTCGACTTCACCACGCCATCGACGCGGACGAGCGGCTCGGGCAGCTGTTTGAGAACGGCGAAATACCAGAGGAACATTTGCAACAGCAGCGGGCAGTTTCGGACGATCTCGACATAGCCGGTGGCCAGCTTAGCCACGAGCCAGTTCGACGACAGTCGCGCGATGCCGACCAGAAAACCGACGATGGTGGCAAAGAAAATGCCGATAACGGCGACGATGATGGTGTTCCACAAGCCGACCAGGAACGCGCGGCCATAGGTCGAGGTATTGGAATAGTCGATGACCGACTGAGCGATATCGAAGCCAGCCACATTGCCGAGGAAACCGTATCCCGACGCGATGTTGCGCGCTTTGAGGTTGGTGGCCGTGTTGGATATGATCATCCAGAACAGCGACACCAGCGCGACAACCAGGAGGACCTGAAAAATGATCTCGCGCGTTTCGCGCTGATAGAGATAGCTCACCAGCGAGCGCTGCGGCTTGGGTCGTGCGGCCGTGCGTGGATCGACTTCGACGGTCATGTGCGGCTCGTCTCCATGAAAATCATGTCAGTCCAGCAGGCAATCGACACCGATAGGCATTCCAGGCGGCGTCACCGCGTCACATGGCGTCACCGTGATGGCGCCGCGCGACCCATCAGCGCTTTTCGTCATCGCTGCCCCGTATCCAGAATTCATCCCCGTTACCTGGCGGCCATGACGGAAGGGTTAGAGACAAGGGCCGGGCGCTTGCGCGTCCGGCCCCCGGCCATGTCTTAGCGGATCGGCGGGGCGTACTGGAGGCCGCCTACAGTCCACAGCTTGTTTAGTCCACGCTCGATCTTCAGGCGCGAGCCCGAGCCGACGTTGCGTTCATAGCTTTCGCCGTAGTTGCCGACGCCTTTGACGATGCGCACGACCCAGTCGTTATCGAGACCGATGGCCTTGCCGAACTCGCCTTCGGTGCCGAGCAGGCGCTTGATGTCGGGATTGGTCGACTTGGTCTGCTCGTCGACATTGGCCTTGGTGACGCCGAGTTCTTCAGCGGTCAGCATCGCGTAATGGATCCACTTGACGGTGGTGAACCACTTCATGTCGTCCTGTCGGACGAGCGGACCGAGCGGCTCTTTCGAGATGATCTCGGGCAGCACGATGTTATCGTCCGGGGTCTTCAGGCGAAGGCGCTCGGCATAGAGGCCCGACGCATCCGTGGTCATGCTGTCGCAACGGCCGGCATCATAGGCGGCCACGACTTCGTCGTTCTTCTCAAACACCACCGGCTTGTAGTCGAGCTTGTTGGCGCGGAAGAAGTCGGCGAGATTGAGCTCGGTCGTTGTGCCTGTCTGCACGCAGACGGACGCGCCCTTTAGTTCTTTGGCGCTCTTCACGCCGAGACCCTTTTTGACCATGAAGCCCTGGCCGTCATAGAAATTCACGCCCGTGAAGGCGAGGCCCAGCGAGCTGTCGCGGCTGATGGTCCAGGTCGAGTTGCGGGCCAGCAGGTCCACTTCGCCGGATTGCAGGGCGGTAAAGCGTTCCTTGGCACTGAGCGGCTTGAACGTGACCTTCATCGGGTCGTTGAAGACGGCCGCGGCGAGCGCACGGCAGAACTCGACGTCGAGCCCTGTCCAGACACCCTTGTCGTCAGGTTGGCCGAAGCCGGCAAGACCGGTGCCGACGCCACAGTTCACCATGCCACGCTTCTTGACTGCGTCCATGGTGCTGACGCCCTGCGCGAACGCGCCCGTCACGCCCGAGAGCGTGAGAGCAGCGGCAAGGCCGAGTTTAACTGCATGCTTCATGTGATAGTCCCCTCCAATAGGGTTACGATGTTTACCGAGGCGCGCC
Organism: Hyphomicrobiaceae bacterium; assembly: GCA_025359005.1. Taxonomy (GTDB): domain Bacteria; phylum Pseudomonadota; class Alphaproteobacteria; order Rhizobiales; family Hyphomicrobiaceae; genus JABFRJ01. Next base: position 7,914 of record JANYHP010000111.1, read on the forward strand.
TGCTGCGCGGCCTCTTGTCTTCAGCGCATGTCACCCGGGGCTTCCGCCGCGTTTTTTTGGGTGGCTCGCGCCTGATCATCAATTTGCTGCCAACAGCCTCCGGCCGCAATGGCTGCCCATTGAAGATTCTTCTCGACGTCGTGACGTTTTCCGCCAACGGCGTCCTGCCGGTTCTCGGCTGTCGGGTCGCGCGATGGCTTGACCCAACGACCGACACCGCATCAGTGGTTCAGGATCTGCGACAGGAACGTCTTCGTCCGATCCGACTTTGGATTGGTGAAGAATTCCGACGGCGGTCCCTGTTCGACGATCTCGCCACGATCCATGAACATCACCCGGTCGGCGACCGACTTGGCAAAGCCCATCTCGTGGGTGACACACAGCATCGTCATGCCACCCTGCGCGAGCCCGATCATCACATCGAGCACTTCCTTGACCATTTCTGGGTCGAGCGCCGACGTCGGCTCGTCGAACAGCATGATCTTGGGGCTCATGCACAGCGCCCGCGCAATGGCGACGCGCTGCTGCTGGCCGCCCGAAAGCTGGCCCGGATACTTGTTGGCCTGCTCGGGAATGCGCACCCGCTCGAGGTATTTCATGGCGATCTTCTCGGCCTCGACGCGTGGCATCTTCTTCACCCAGATGGGGCCGAGGCAGAGGTTGTCGAGAATGGTCAGGTGGGGGAAAAGATTGAACGACTGGAAGACCATGCCGACATCGGCGCGGATGGCGTCGATCTGCCGTATATCGCTGGTCAATTCGGTCCCGTTGACGACGATGGAGCCGGACTGGTGCTCCTCAAGCCGGTTGATACAGCGGATGAGCGTCGACTTGCCCGACCTGGACGGTCCGCAGATGACGATGCGCTCGCCGGGCGTGACAGCCAGATTGATGTTTCGCAGAACATGGAACTCGCCGTACCATTTATTGACATCGTTCATGGTGATGACGGGAGTACCCGCAGCACCCGCCCCCGTCTGGACCTGACCGGCGCTCATTTCAGCCATGCAAACCTCATCGGTTCAAACTCCGAACGACCGACGCTACTCACGCCAGACCTTTTCAGCAATCGCTACGACCACAACGCCAGCGGCCGACCACCGCCATGCACTCTATAACCGGCAGCTATGCACCACTTGTAGCTCTAAAGTATGACCTTGCCTACAGGCGGTTGCCAAGCCCCGCGGCGGAATAGATGTGCCTATTCGGCAACCCTGAGGCCGAAAAATCAGGCGCCGCGTTGGCCCCAGTCTTCCAGCATCATCGCCGCCGCCTTCTCGGCGATCATGAGGACCGGCGAATTGGTGTTGCCTGAGGTGATCGTCGGCATGATCGAGGCGTCGGCGATGCGCAGGCCTTCGAGCCCATGCACCTTGAGCCGCGGATCGACCACGGCGCGATCATCGGTGCCCATCTTGGCGGTGCCGACGGGGTGGAAGATGGTCGTCGAGATATCGCCTGCCGCCCGCGCCAGCGCGGCGTCATCAGCGATCTCGGGTCCAGGGCGGAACTCTTCGGGGTTGTAGCGCGCGAGCGCCGGCATCGACACGATCCGGCGGGTGACTCGGATGCCGTCGGCGGCGACCCGCTTGTCATCGTCCGTCGCCAGATAGTTCGGACTGATTTCGGGATAGGCAGTCGGGTCGGGGGACATCGCATACACGTGACCGCGGCTGGTCGGGCGCAGATTGCAGACGCTGGCGGTAAATGCGGGGAACGGATCGAGCGGCTCGCCAAACTTCGGCAAGGTCAAAGGTTGGATATGGTATTGCAGGTTCGGCGTCTCACGGCTCGGATCGGAACGGGTGAAGGCGCCGAGCTGCGACGGCGCCATCGTCATCGGCCCGCGCCGCATGAAGGCATATTGCAGCGCGAACCCCGCGCGCTGGACGAGGCTTTGATAGCGCTCGTTCATTGTCGCCACGCCAGACACCTTATAGGCGCAGCGGACCTGCAGATGATCCTGCAGATTTTCGCCGACACCAGCCAGCGGGTGCACCACCGTAATCCCCAGTCGCCGCAGCAATTCGCCCGGCCCGATGCCGGACAGCTGCAGAATGTGCGGCGTGCCGATACTGCCGGCTGCCATCACCACCTCGCGCCGCGCCGTCACCGTCAACTGCGTGCCGTCGCGCAGGATTGTGGCGCCCGTCACACGCCGCCCCTGGATCGTGAGCCAGCGCACGTGCGCACCGGTCATCACAGTAAGATTGGCGCGGCTCTGCACCGGGCGCAAAAAGCCCTTCGACGTATTCCAACGCACGCCGGATTTCTGGTTGACCTGGAAATAACCGCAGCCCTCGTTGTCGCCGCGGTTGAAGTCGTCGGTCTTGGGGATACCGGCCTCGGCAGCCGCATCGCGGAAGGCATCGAGGATGTCCCAGCGGACGCGGGCGTTCTCGACACGCCACTCGCCGCCGCGCGCGTGCAGGCCGTCGAAGGCGTCGGGCTCGAGGGCGAACTGGTCCTCGTGTTTGAGGAAGTAGGGCAGACAGTCGTCCCAGCTCCAGCCGGGATTGCCGAGCTGGCGCCACAGATCGTAGTCCCGGGCTTGGCCGCGCATGTAGATCATGCCGTTGATGGACGAGCAGCCACCCAGCACGCGGCCACGTGGATAGTTGAGCACGCGCCCGTTGAGCCCCGGCTCAGCTGCCAGCTTGTAGCCCCAGTCGGTGCGCGGATTGCCCATCAGATAGAGATAGCCGACGGGAATATGAATCCAGTGGTAGTTGTCGCGCCCCCCCGCCTCGAGCAGCAGCACGCGCGCCTTTGGGTCGGCAGACAGGCGATTGGCCAGCAGGCACCCGGCGGTCCCGGCGCCAACGATGATGTAGTCGTAGGCGTGGGCCTCCGACGTGGACGCGCGGTCAGGTGCTGCAATCGCTGCCATGATGGGTCCGCACAAAGATCGGTTGGGCCGTCGTTGGGAATAGATAGCGGAAGCCGCAGCACGGCGGAAGCGCCGTGGTGCGATGCCTGCGGCACTGCCACGGTGGAAATGTCATGTATCGTTGATGACGCGGGGCGGCTGCGGGGCTAACAGTTTGGGTTGTAGCGACTTTGATGGACCCTCCCATGCTGACCATTGCCGCCGACCGGTTCGACCCGCGTGACGGAGCGCGGCATGCGTTTTCTCTGTGCGGCAAGGCGTTCGTGGCGGATATTTCGGGCGCTCTTTACTGGCCGGCCGAGAAGGCGCTGCTGGTCGCCGACCTGCATTTGGAGAAGGGCTCGGCGCACGCCGTCCGCGGGCGCATGCTACCGCCCTACGACACCCGCGACACGCTGATGAAGCTCGCCGAGGCGATTGACCGGCACGCGCCCGAAGTCGTCATCGCCCTCGGCGACAGCCTGCACGACCGCGGCGCCGCCGACCGCCTCGATCTCGACGACCTGCGCGTGCTCGGCATGCTGCAGGAAGGGCGGCGCTGGATCTGGGTGACGGGCAACCACGATCCCGAGATCGCGGCGGCATTGCGCGGCGAAGTGCTCGAAGACCTCACGCTCGAAGGCATCACGCTGCGGCATGCACCCAGGGAAGCGCGCATCAGCCACGAGATCGCCGGCCACCTGCATCCGGCTGCCCGCGTCTCGCTCTATGGCCATGCGGTGCGGCGGCCGTGCTTCGTCGGCAACGGGCGGCGGCTGGTGATGCCGGCATTCGGCGTTTATACGGGCGGGCTCAACATTCTGGATGCGGCGTTCGATCCCCTGTTCGGGCCGGACGGTCTGAACGTCATCGTGCTCGGCCAGGAAAGCCTCTATCCGGTAGCGACACGGTTGCTGAAAGCGGATTAGACTGCAGGCAGATCCCCTCACGTTGCGAGGCTGCCGATGACTGCTTCTCCCTTGCCGCCGATCCGCCTTGGCACTCTGACCATCCACCGCGTGCTGGAGATGCAGGCGCCGCTGTTTGCCGCGAAAACGTTCTTCCCCAAGCTGACGGACGCGATGTTGGACGAGCACCGGGGCTGGCTGGCGCCGCGCTATCTCGAGCCGGGCACCGACAAGCTCATCCTGGCCATTCAGAGCTACGTGGTGGAAACCCCGCACCACAAAATCCTGGTCGACAGCTGTGTCGGCAATCATAAGCCGCGCCCGGGACGGCCGTTCTGGGATCAGACGACCTCGGACCGCTGGGAGCGCAATCTGGCCGCGACCGGGATCGGCGTCGGCGACATCGATTTCGTCATGTGCACGCATCTGCACGTCGACCATGTGGGCTGGAACACGCGCCTGGACAACGGCCGCTGGGTGCCGACGTTCCCCAAGGCGCGCTATCTGTTCTCAGAACGGGAACTGGCCTATTGGACCGAGCGCGAGGGCCGCGATGCCACGACGTGCCCGTGGATCACCGACTCCGTGCTTCCCATCGTCGCCGCCCGCCGCGCCGATACCGTGACCAGCGACCATGTGCTCAACGAGCACGTTCGCTGCATCCCGACGCCGGGCCACACCATCGATCATTTCTCGGTGCACGTCGGCCCCGATGGCGCCGATGCTGTCATGACCGGGGACATGATCCATTCGCCCATCCAGGCGCGCTACCCCGAACTCGGCATGATGTCGGACTATGATAGCGACCAGGGCGGCGCCACGCGACGCAGCCTGTTCGACCGCTTCGCCGATACGCCGACCCTGATGTGCACGGCGCATTTCCCGCAGCCCTCGGTGGGGCACGTCAGACGCCGCGGCAACGCCTTCGATATTGCGATGGAATAAGGGTTTGCGCTTAAACGACATGGGGGAAAAATCATGCTGCCGCGCATCGTCTTGACACTGGCACAGCTGGGGATCGGCTGGGCTTATGCGGGCCCAGTGCGGGGCTTGCTGCCGATCAGCCTCGGGCCACTGGACATCTTTCTGCTGGCGGTGATCATGGCGGTGCTGGTGTGGCTGCTGGGCCATCTCGGCGGGCTGGTGCTGCGCGACACGCCGACGCCTTCGGCGGCGACGCTAACGGCCTGCTTCGTGCTGGCGGTCGCCGGGGCCGCGCTGACGCTTATCCCACAGGTGCAGCACACGCTCAGCGCGCTGCTCAAAGGCGGGGTGCCGACCCGCGCCTACCCGCTGGTGGGTGCTGTCATCGGATACTTGGTGCGACGCTGACCTATCGGAGCACGCCGAGCGCCATCGCCGCGATAAAGGCAAATGACGACGCGGCGGCGAAGGCATAGAAGGTCGGCTTCAGGGCGGTGAGTTTGCGGGTCAAGTCCGATCTCCTCGTCGATGATGCGCAGGCTCGTTCCCCCGAACCGTCTCACCCCGGCGCCAACGCTACTCAAAAGGGCGTAGCAGCATCAAGCAAAAAGGTCGCTGCAGCGCAGCAGACGCCGCCCCAATAGACGTATAAATCACGCAATACCAGCGAGATGCCAAGCGATCTTTATTTTACACCTCAACACCTCACCAGGGGACTGAAGGGCCAAGGGAGGGAACCCGTTTCAGCGCCTGCAGGCCGGCCTGGCCGTTGACCAGCCACCGCGAGCGACGAAGCGTCGCCTCTGCGCCATGCAATCCATCGCATCGACTTTTAAAAATCATCGCCTTCGACATACAAGGATCCGGCCGTCAGACGATTTTACGACACTCAGAAATTTCAACTCCGGTAAAGTCACCGGGTGCGGAGTGCGGGCGAGCCGCGGGCATTTTGCAGTCCAGTCGGTGTGCGGCATCTCGCACTCCGCCCGCTGAGTTTGTCCACCGTCGCTCCTTGATACCTCTATCAGACCCCTGAGTTGTCGGGGCGGGACGGATTTGGACGGGCTCCTTCGGCCACAGTCAGCCGTGGATTATCCCGCCTTTGCAGCGGCCCCTGCCACGAACTTCGACGGTGATCATCCATCCCGATGAAGCAGGTTGCCTCAATATATACAGCACCTTCCGCGCGAAATCACGCCCAGCTTGCAATGCTGGTAAATACCCGCGATCCGTCCGGCACAGCCGCGCGGCTGACGCGGTTTGGTGTGACGCGGTTTGGTTGACTTGGTGCCAGTCGCGGCCGATAGGGACGCAAAACCGCCCACACTTAGGAGACTGCCCATGTCCGCCCACCCGCCAGCCCCGGTCGAGCCGCTGTCCCCCGATGTCGTCAACGCTCTCTCCGGCGTGACCACTGCGACCATCACCACCATCCTGCTGACCAAGGGCCTGCGCAATGTCTGGCTGCGTGGCACACGGCCGCTCAAGGCCGGCCAGCCGCGCATCATCGGCCGCGCGTTCACGCTCCGCTTTGTGCCCGCGCGCGAAGATCTGGCGACGCCGGAGAGCTGGTCCTCGCCCATCTCCACCCGCGCCGCTATCGAAGCGATGCCGGCCGGCGTCGTCGCCGTGGTCGACGCCATGGGTGTGACGGACGCCGGCATCTTCGGCGACATCCTGTGCGCGCGCATGCAAAAGCGCGGCGTTGCCGCCCTCGTTAGCGACGGCGTGGTGCGCGATCTGGCGGGCGTGCTTGGCACGGGGTTGTCGGTCTGGTGCCAGGGGGCTGCGGCGCCGGCGTCCGTCACAAGCCTGACGTTCGTGTCCTGGCAGGAGCCGATCGCGTGCGGCGGCGTCGCCGTGTTCCCCAACGATGTCATCGTGATCGACGATGATGGCGCGGTGCTGATCCCGGCGGCGCTGGTCGACACGGTCGTCGCGCTGGCGCCCGAGCAGGAGCGCAAGGAAACCTGGATCATGACGGAAGTCGAGGGCGGCGCGGCCCTGCCTGGTCTCTATCCCATGAACGCTGCCACCAAGGCCCGCTACGACAAGGACCACGGCAAGGCATAGCCGCGCGCCAACAGTCATGCGCACAGACCTGTTCGATTTCGACCTGCCCGAGGCGCTGATCGCGCTGGAGCCCGTGCGACCGCGCGACGCGGCGCGGATGCTGGTGGTGCGCCCTGGCGCGCCGTTCGCCGATGCCCATGTGCGCGATCTGCCGAGCCTGCTGCGTCCCGGCGACGCGCTTGTCGTCAACGACACGCGCGTCATCCCCGCAGCGCTGTCGGGGGTGCGCCACCGCGAGGGCGGCGCGTCGGCGAAAGTTGCCGTCACCCTCATCAAGCGCGTGGACGACAGCACCTGGCGCGCCTTCGCACGGCCGGCCAAACGCCTTGCGGTTGGCGATCGCATCCGCTTTGGCCACGACGGGTCTGTCTGCTTGCTCGGCACCCTCGATGCAAGCGTGCGCGCCAAGGGCGAGGCGGGCGAAGTGGAACTGGCCTTCGCCTTCACCGGTGCCGTCCTCGACGAGGCCATCCGCACGGTCGGCGTCATGCCGTTGCCGCCCTACATCGCCCTCAAGCGCGGCATCGCGGCCAGCGACGCCACCGACTATCAGACGCCGTTCGCCGCGCGCGACGGCGCGGTCGCCGCCCCCACGGCCAGCCTGCATTTCACGCCGGACCTGATCGCCGCCCTCGATGCGCGCGGCGTCACACGCCATGCCGTCACCTTGCATGTCGGCGCTGGCACGTTCCTGCCGGTCAAGACCGACGACACCGCCGATCACGTCATGCACAGCGAATGGGGCGAGGTTTCGCGCGCGACCGCCGACGCCCTCCATGCCGCGCGCGCGC
>JANYHP010000389.1 GCA_025359005.1 Hyphomicrobiaceae bacterium
AGCATGCGCCGTGGGCGCTGATGGACTTCGGCATCAAGTGCGTCATCTCCACTGATTTTGCTGACATTTTCTACAACAACTGCTTCCAGAACGGCATCCTGCCCATCAAGGTCAAGCCGGAAGATCTGGAAAAACTGATGGACGACGCCAATCGCGGCGCCAATGCGACGCTGTCAGTCGATCTCGAAGCCCAGGAAATCCGCGGCCCCGACGGCGGCGTGATCAAGTTCGAGATGGACACCTATCGTAAGCATTGCCTGCTCAACGGCCTCGACAACATCGGCATCACGCTGACCAAGGCCAAGGCCATCGACAGTTACGAAGCCAAGGCCAAGTCCGACCGGCCGTGGCTTTAAGCAAACCGCGGTACACGTCCATGGCTCTCCATCTCGATACGCGCGCGGCCGATTTCGAGGCGCGTTTCAAGGCGTTTCTTGCTGGCAAGCGTGAGGTGTCGGACGACGTCGACGGCGCAGTGCGCGCGATTATCGCTGACGTGCGGATACGGGGCGATACGGCGCTGGTCGCGCTCACGGAAAAGTTCGACCGGTTCGACGTGGCTGCCGCCGGGTTGCGTGTGCCCGTGGCCGAGATCGCGCACGCAGCAGCTGCCTGCGATCCCGACACGATCGTGGCGTTGGGTTTTGCCGCCGAGCGCATCCGCAGCCACCACGAGCGGCAGGTGCCGCGTGACGACCGCTACACGGATGCGGTGGGCGCTGAGTTGGGTAGCCGTTGGACGGCGGTCGAATCGGTCGGCCTTTATGTGCCAGGTGGGCTGGCGAGCTATCCGAGTTCGGTGCTGATGAACGCCATTCCGGCGAAGGTGGCGGGTGTGCCGCGCGTGGCCATGGTCGTGCCATGCCCCGACGGCGCGCTCAATCCGCTGGTGCTGGCGGCGGCCCACATTGCTGGCATCGACGAGATCTATCGGATCGGCGGGGCGCAGGCCATCGCGGCGCTGGCCTACGGCACTGAGAGCGTCGCGCCGGTCGTCAAGATCGTGGGGCCGGGCAATGCCTACGTGGCGGCGGCCAAGCGGCAGGTCTATGGCATCGTCGGCATCGACAGCATCGCCGGGCCATCAGAGGTGCTGATCATCGCCGACAAGGCGAACAATCCCGAATGGATCGCCGCCGACCTGCTGGCGCAGGCCGAGCACGACGCGAGTGCGCAATCGATCCTGATCACCGATGACGCGGCGTTTGCAGCAGCGGTGGACGCGGCGGTCAGTCGGCAACTTCTCGTTCTGCCGCGTCGCGAGATCGCGACGGCGAGTTGGCGGACGTTCGGCGCGATCATTCTCGTCCGCACCCTGGCCGAAGCGCCGCGACTGGCTGATGCGCTGGCCGCCGAGCATCTCGAAATCGCCACCACGGACGCCGACGGACTGGCGGCACAGATCCGCAACGCCGGCGCCATCTTCCTCGGGGCCTACACGCCAGAAGTGATCGGCGACTACGTGTCTGGCTCCAACCACGTGTTGCCGACGGCGCGCTCGGCCAAGTTCTCGTCCGGCCTGGGTGTGCTCGACTTCATGAAGCGGACGTCGGTCCTGCGGCTTTCACCGGCAGCGCTGGCGGCACTCGGACCGGCGGCCATGACGCTGGCCCGTGCCGAGGGGCTTGAAGCGCACCGCCGATCGGTTGGTATCCGCTCGGGAGATCTCACATGAGCGACGTCGGACGCCTCGCCGACGATGGCCAGGGGGCTGCACCAAGCGGTCGCCACAAGCTCGCCAGTCTCGCATTGGACCCGGCTTCCGTGAAGCGCGGCAACGCCAATATCGAACACGAGCGCGAGGTCGCGGTGTTCGATATCCTCGAAGCCAACGTGTTTGAACTCGTCGGCCGCGACGAGGGCCCCTACGGCCTGCTGTTGGGCGTGGTCGAGGACCGGCTGGTGTTCACCGTAACGCCCGCCGCTGGGGGCACGCCGACGGTGGTGCAGATCCCGCTGATGCCGCTGCGCCGGGTGATGAGGGACTATTTCCTCGTCTGCGAGACCTACTTCGACGCCATCCGCACCGCGCCGCCGTCGCGCATCACGCAGATCGACGTGGGCCGCCGGGCACTGCACGACGAGGGCGCCGTGGCGCTGAGCGAGCGGCTGGCCGACCGCATCGCCCTCGATACTGTCACCGCGCGGCGGCTGTTCACGCTGGTTTGCGCGCTGCATTGGCGAGGATGACGCGGCTGGCGCGATGCTGCGGCCACCTTTCAAGCTTGCGCTACGGCGTATTTCCTGCGCAGTGTCCGGTCTAATCAACCATCAAACATATGAGAAAGCTCCGCTGGACCCCGTATGGCGAAAGAAGAACTGCTGGAATTTCCGGGCTTTGTATCTGAGCTGCTGCCGAACGCGACCTTCCGGGTGAAACTCGAGAATGGCCACGAAATAATCGCGCACACAGCAGGCAAGATGCGCAAGAACCGTATTCGTGTTCTTGCCGGTGACAAAGTTCTGGTCGAGATGACGCCCTATGACCTCACCAAAGGCCGCATTACTTACCGTTTTAAGTAGGATCGACAGCCCACGCCGCAGTACGCTGCGCCGCGAGCTTGCACGCGCCAAGCCCGGCAAGGATGCCGACAGCCGGCCGAAGCTTGTGCTGGCCAGTGCCTCGCCGCGGCGTGTCACGCTGCTAGCGCAGGTGGGCATCGAGCCTGATGCGCTGCGCCCCTCCGATATCGACGAAGTGCCAGGCCGGGGCGAGATGCCGCGCTCGTTGGTCACTCGGCTTTCCCGCGCCAAGGCCGAGGAGGCACGCGACCAGATCGCCAATGATCGGGAGCTGGCGGGGGCCTATATCGTTGCCGCCGACACCATCGTGGCGGTCGGGCGGCGCATCCTGATGAAGCCGCGCTTCGTCGAGGAAGCCGAGGCGTGCCTTGAGCTGCTCTCGGGCCGCGCGCATCGCGTGCTGACGGGCGTGTGCCTGATTACGCCGGACGACCGCATCCGACAGAAGATTGTCGATACGCGGGTCCGATTCAAGCGGCTGTCCAAGGTTGAGATCGACGCCTACCTCGCCTCGCGCGAATGGCGCGACAAGGCGGGCGGCTACGGCATTCAAGGCTTGGCCGGTGCGTTTGTGCAGCGGATCGACGGCTCCTACACCAACGTCGTGGGCCTGCCGTTGGCGGAAATCGTCAATATGCTGGTTGGGGAGGGTTTCCCCATCCATGCGACCTGGAGCAAGCCGGGCGAACTGGAGCCGGCCTGAGTGGCGCCGGCGGCGGAACGAGACTTGAAGATGGGCCAATCCAACCCCAATCGCGCGCTGCGCATGCCGCCTGGCAGCCGTTGCCCGATCTGTTCAGGGTCCTCCGAGGTTTCCTTTCGGCCGTTCTGTTCGCGCCGCTGTGCCGATGTGGATCTGTCCCGCTGGTTGCGGGGGGCTTACGCCATTCCCGGTGGCCAGCAGGATGCCGACGAGGATGGCGACGACACGATGGCGCGCCAGCGTGGACCGGACGATGCCTCGGATGTCGATTGAGGTCGCCGTAGCCTTCAAAACAGCATGGAAGGCGATTTATCCGGCACCTGTAAGGTTTAAATGCGCAGCGAACAGAGTTAATCGGTTCTTTGCGGTTTAAATTGCGGTTCTGTGCGTTTCTACCCTTTTGAGCCACGACCTTGCGGCGAAGGCGGCGCTGTCGGCCAGCGATGATCTCCGGGCCTTCCAGGTGCCATCCAAGGGGTTGGTCTCGGACCCGTCCGACACTGAGTGCGGTGGGCTCGTTTCGCGGCCTGAAGTCGGTTAAGCGACCCAGAGGTCTCAGGTCTCGGCGGCCAGCGCTGCCTCCAGCCGCCGCATGCCGAACACGCCGCCGGCGACGATGGCTGCGAACGTCACAAACGACCCGAGCGCCAGCGTCGAGATGCCGGTGATGGCCTGTCCCAGCGTGCAGCCGAGCGCCATGACGCCGCCGATGCCCATCAAGGCCGCGCCGAACAGGACACGCTTGGTGTCAGCCACGTCACTAAAGGTTGCCAACCGGAAGCGGCCCGTGGAAACCGCGGACAGAAACGCGCCGAGAATGGCACCGAACACGGTGGCCACACCGAACCCCGGCACCATGCCAGCGGTGAACCGCTGCAGCCATTCCAACGCATCCGCCGTCGGTCGGATGAAGGTCAACGAGATCGGCGCGGTCGGACGTTCGGCCAAGTCGTCGAACGCGAGCCCTGTCAAGGCCCAGCCGGTGATCACGCAGAGGCCGACCGCAAGGCCTGAAAATATGTGACTGCCGGAGCCGCGAAAGTCCGCACTCCTGAAGCAATAGAGCAGCATGCCTGCGACAATAAGCACGCCAGCCAGCGCATTGAGCCCGGCCGGAGACCCAGGAACGAAACGGGCGAGAATATCGCCGATGCCCTGCGTCGCGATCCCGCGGGTCGGGAGATTGATGGCCGTGGTGCGCTCGATGATGTCGCGCAGCGGGCCGAGGATGCCGCCAATCGTCATGTAGGCGAACACCCCGACAACCAGCAGCGCCATCAGTGCGCGCAGGTCGCCCGAGCCGACGCGCGTGAGATTGCGGCTGGCACAGCCGCCCGCAAACACCATGCCGTAGCCGAACATCAGTCCGCCGACGCTGTGGCCGAACCAGTTGAAGGTGGTGCCCAGGTACATCGATTTGGCGAGTGGAACGACCCCAGCCGCCGCCAGCGCCTGCGCGCCGATGATGGCGACGGCACCCGCCAGAACCCAGGCCCGGAAGCGCCGGTAGTCGCCGAACGACACGATGTCGGAAATCGATCCCATAGTGCAGAAGTTGGTCCGGGAGACGATGAACCCGAACATCACGCCAATGAGCAGTCCGCCGATGGCCAGCCAGGCCGAGGGATGCAGTGCAATCAGATCTCGCAGGGCTGCCACGCGTCGTCTCTCCGCAGGTTCAAGTCAGTTCGTCGCAGTGGACACCTGCCGTCGGCCGGTCCAGCCCTCAGGCCGATGCCCGCTTCAGCACGAAGCGATAGACGCCTGCGGTTTCGCCCTGCTCCACGAGTGTGTGGCCTGTCTGGCGCGCGAACGCTTGGAAATCGGCCGCCGAGCCGGGATCGGTCGCCAGCACTTCCAGCGTTCCGCCGACGGGGACTTCGCCGATGCCCTTTTTGGCTTTCAGGATCGGGATGGGGCAGTTGGCCCCGCGGGCGTCGATCGTCTTGTCGGCCATTGCGTCATTCATCCTGTGCTATGCTGTGCTGAAGAGGGAAAGACCCTGTCCGGCTGCCGTTCGCTGCCGCGCGACGGGGCCTGACTGGCCTGGAAAGTGGCGGCGCGCAAGTCTCCAGCGCTGTCGTGTCCGGCGCTGTTGCAGGTGGAGCCTTATGGCGCGTCGGTGGCCTTTTCCTGCCAGCTTGCCGCCTCGGCAACGGCCACTGCGGCAGAGCGTCCCGTTTCCGGTTTGAACCACCCGAGCTTGTCACGGAGCGACACGACGGTGCCGATGATGATGACGGCTGGCCCCTTGAGGGCTTGCGCGCGGGCGGCTTCAGCGATCCCGGCGACGGTTGCCACCACGACGCGTTGGTTGGGGCGCGTGGCGTTGTCGATGATGGCCACGGGCAGGTCCGGGTCGGCGCCATGAGCGACAAAATCTTTCATGAGCCCGTCGAGCATGGCGAGTCCCATGTAGATGACCACCGTCTGTTGTGGCCTTATAAGCGTCGTCCAGTCCATCTCGATGCGACCGCCGCGGGCGTGGCCGGTGACGAACACGCAGGCCTGTGCGTGGTCGCGATGGGTGAGTGGGATGCCCGCGTAGCTGGCGCCGCCGAGGGCTGCGGTGACGCCGGGGACGACCTGGAACGGGATGCGCGCCTCCGCCAGCATCTCGATTTCCTCGCCGCCGCGACCGAACATAAAGGGGTCGCCGCCCTTGAGCCGCAGCACGCGCTTGCCCTCGCGGGCGAGGCGGATCATCAAGTGGCCGATCTCCTCCTGCGGCAGAGCATGATCGCCGCGCATCTTACCGACGTAGATGCGCTCGGCATCGCGCCGTACGAGACCGAGGATGGGGCTGCCGATCAATCGGTCGTAGACCACGACGTCGGCACGCTGGAGCAGGCGGAGTGCGCGAAACGTCAGCAGGTCTGGGTCCCCGGGGCCGCCGCCGACAAGATAGACTTCGCCGGTTGCGGGGACGTTGCCCAGACTGTCGTGGGCATCCAGCTCAGCGGCCAGCAAGACCCGGGCGCGGGCCTCGTCGCCGGCCAACACCTGGTCGGCGACAGGGCTCTCGATCAGTTGCTCGAGAAACCGCCGGCGGCGGCGATTGTCAGTTATGCGGCTGCCGACCAATTCGCGGATGGAGCCCATGAACCCGGCGAGACGGCCGAACGATGCGGGGATCGTGCTTTCGAGCCGCTCCTTGATGAGGCGGGCGAGCAGCGGCGAGGTGCCGGCCGACGAGATCGCGACCAGCAAGGGCGAGCGGTCGAGGATCGCCGGCATGGAGAAGTCGCACAGCTCGGGACGGTCGGGCACGTTGACGAGCGCACCGGCGGCCCGGCCTAACGCGCGCACGCGGGCGTCCGCATCGTGGTCCTCACTACCGCCGAACACGAGCACCGCGCCGGCGAAGTCTTCCGCGCGTGGTGGCCCCGCCCGGTGTGTGAGGCCCGGATAGACGCGCAACTCGTCGAATTCAGATCCAAGCGTTTCGGCGATAGCGAGCACATGGGCGCCAGCGCGCAACGCAAGGTCCGCCTTGCGCGCCGCGACCGTGCCGCCGCCGGTGACGACCACCCGCTTGCCCTTCAAGTCGACATTGATCGGCAATTGTTCCATGCTTGCGGTTCCTGGCGCCGTGGCTTGGACAGAGGTATCAGTTGTGCGGGGGTGTTGTCGCGCCGGTCATGCGTCCGCGTTACCTGTGCGACACGGGAGACGCCGCCAGGGAGACGGGAGAGTGCCGCTCCATGGGCGACGTGTCCGCGTGGCGGCAACGATCGTACCCCACGCGTCCATCCCAGGCGCTCATGCAACCCACGGTGCCCGCCGCGCGGATAGAGGACGTCGACGTGAAGATCTCCGTGCTGGTTCATGCCGCCCCTTATACGCATCAGGCGGCCGACACGGCCTACCAGTTCATTTTGGCTGCGATCGCGAAGGGACACGCGATCACGCGGGTGTTTTTCTACCATGACGGCGTCAACATCGCCACGCGGCTGGCGGTGCCGCCGGCCGACGATCGCAACATCCAGAAGTGCTGGAGCGTTCTGGCGGCCGAGCACGGCGTCGATCTCGTCGTGTGCATCGCGGCCGCCCAACGGCGCGGTATCCTCGACGAAGGCGAAGCCAGACGGCACGGTAAGGGCGATGGCGCCGCCAATCTCGCGCCGGGCTTCCGCATCGCCGGTCTCGGGCAATTGATCGAAATGGGCATCCAGTCCGATCGCCTTGTGGTGTTCGGCGCGTGAGAGGCACATCCATGAGCGACACGGCCATAGCCCCAAAGATCATCAAGAAATTCCTCTACGTGAACCGGAAGGCGCCCTACGGCACAATTTATGCGCTGGAAGCGCTCGAAGCGGTGCTGATCGGCGCGGCCTTCGACCAGGATGTCAGCCTTGCCTTCCTCGACGACGGTGTGTTCCAGTTGACCAAAGGCCAGAATGCCAGAGCGATCGGCATGAAGACGGTCTCGCCCGCATTTGGGGCGCTTGGAGACTTTGGCGTGACGCGTCTCTACGTCGAGGCGGAATCGCTCGCCGAGCGCGGCCTCACGCGAGACGATCTCATGATTATCACCCACGACTTTGAAAACGGCACAACGGGCGAAGTTCCCTCGATCATCGTCGTTGATCGCGCGAGGATGTCGAACGTCATGGCCGAGCACGACATCGTGCTGACCTTCTGAGATACGGATTGCGGCTGCATCATTGGGAGCGCAGGGAAATGCTGCACACAGTCAACGCCTCGCCGTTCGAGAGGACCGCGCTGACGTGCTGTTTGGCGCATGCCGTCAATGGTGACGCGGTTGTGCTGATCGAAGACGCGGTCTATGCCGTTGTCAAAGGCTCGACGGCGTCGGCCGAAATCGTGGCGATGACCGAGGGCGTCGACCTCTACGTGCTCGGGCCGGATCTGGCAGCGCGCGGCATCAACCGCGCAAAGCTCATCGCCGGCATTACCGAAATCGACTACGCGGGCTTCGTCGATCTGGTGGTCGCACACACATCCTCGCAGGCTTGGTTGTGACGACAATGCGCCCACCCGACGCCGCGCAGTGCTATGACCTCAACGGGGCCGCGATCGAGCACGACGAGGAAGGCTATCTCGTCGATGTGGCCGCGTGGACCCCTGAACTGGCACTGCAGATCGCTACCACTGAATGTCTTGTGATGGATGACGAGCGCTGGGACGTGGTGCGGGCCTTGCGGTCGTACTATGAGATCTATCAGGTGGCGCCGCCGATCCGCGTCCTCGTCAAAGTGCTAGCGAAGACGCTGGGACCTGCGAAGGGCAACAGCGATTATCTCTATCGGCTGTTTCCTGAAGGCCCAGCCAAACAGGCGTGCAAGATTGCCGGCCTCCCCAAGCCCACCGGCTGCGTGTGACGGGCCGGACATCAGGCGCAACAAAAGTGTGCTCGGCCGGGAGCCAAAGGAGGACGACCCGTGGTCTCGACGCTCTATGCGGCGCTGTTCTATGTAGCCGCCTCGGTCCTGATGATCGGGCTGGCGGCTCGGCTGCGCCGCTATGCGTCGATCCCGGTGCCTCTATTGATTCCCACGACGCCGGCGCCGACGACGCGCCTGGGCGTGGCCGCGCGTCTCGCTCGCGAGGTCGTGCTGTTTGAAAGCCTATTTAAGGCGAACACGTGGACGTGGGTCTTCGGCTGGATGTTCCACGCAGCTCTGTTGGTGGTCGCGATGCGCCACGTGCGGTATGTGACGCAGCCGGTTTGGGGTTGGGTCGTGCTGGTGCAACCCTACGGCATCGCGGCGGGGTTTGCGTTGGTTGCTGGGCTGGTGGGCCTTTGGGCGCGCCGCATTCTCGTGCCCCGCATCCGCTATATCAGCGCGCCGTCGGATCATCTCATGCTCGCGCTGCTGGTCGGGCTTGGCGGCAGCGGGCTGCTGATGACCTACGTTGCGCACACCGATATCGTTGCGTTGAAGGGCTTTACGCTGGGTTTGCTGCGGTTGGAGATCCGGCCCCTGCCGGCTGACCCGCTGCTGCTGCTCCATCTGGCGCTGGTAATCGTCTTGATGCTCATTTTCCCGTTTTCGAAATTGCTGCACGGGCCGGGGCTGTTCTTTTCGCCGACGCGCACTCAGGTCGACAATCCACGCCAGCGCCGGTATCGACCGCAGTCGGCCGCACGGCCGTTGCCACTGGGGCGGACAGAGTGAGTACGCCGATGCACATGCGGGACTTGCGCCGTGGCTAAGCCGAGCGACTACATCATCAACGCCGCGCCCAGCGATCCGCTTGAAATCCCGGCGCTCAAGCCCGGTGCGATGGCTGGCTGCAAACCTTTCGTCGCCAAGCCGGAGGTGCAGGCCGCGCTCGGGCTTCCCGGCACGCTGGTCGAGAACTGGCAAGCCAAGGCCATAGAAAAGATGGGTGACTTGCTCAACTCATCGCGCTCGTTGCAAGTCGCCATGGACAGCTGCATGAAGTGCGGCGCCTGCACCGACAAGTGCCACTTTTTTCTCGGCACCGGCGATCCCAAGAATATGCCGGTCGCACGGCAGGATTTGATGCGCAGCGTCTATCGGCGCTACTTCACGGTGACGGGCAAATATTTCCCCTGGCTCGTCGGTGCCCGCGACCTGACCGAAGACGTGCTTGACGAGTGGTACACCTATTTCCATCAGTGCTCGCAGTGCCGCCGTTGTTCTGTCTATTGCCCAATCGGCATCGACACCTCGGAAGTCTCCATGGCGGCGCGCGACATCATGGCCAGCGTCGGCCGCGGCCAGAAGTACAGCAACGAGATCATCGGCAAGGGGCTCAAGACCGGCAACAATCTGGGGCTGCCGCTGGCCGCGATCCGGTCGACGCTCGACAGCCTCGAAGAGGATTTACGCGCCGACACCGGCGTCGACATCGCGATGCCGCTCGACGCGAAGGGTAGCGATATCATGCTGGTGGTGCCGTCCGCGGACCTCTTCGCCGAGCCGCACATCCAGGGGTTGATAGGGTACGCGAAAGTGTTCCACCAATCGGGCCTCAGCTGGACCTTGAGTTCATACGCGTCGGAGGCCGCCAACTTCGCGCTCTTTACCGGCTCGCACGACCATATGCGCGAGATGGCACGGCGGATACGCGAGGCCGCCCTCGATCTCGGCGTCAAGCGGATTGTCTTTGGCGAGTGCGGCCACGCCTGGCGCGTCGCCTATAATTTTCTCGATACGCTGGCCGGTCCCTTCGACTTCCTCGACCAGGATCATCCGATCCCGCAGCACATCTGCGAATTCACCCACGCGCTGATCGAACGCGGCCAGCTGCGCTTCGACAAATCGCAGAACGACGCCTACCGCCTCACCTATCACGACAGCTGCAACGTGGCGCGCGGCAGCCGCATGGGCGACAAGCCCGGCGGGCAGTTCGAAATCCCGCGCGCGTTGTTGCGGGCCAGCTGCAACCATTTCTTCGACATGGCGCCCGAGACGATCGGCGAGCATACGTTGTGCTGCGGCGGCGGCGGTGGGTTGCTTGGCGACGACTTGATGGAGTTGCGTGCCAAGGGCGCGCAGCCCCGCATGCGGGCTTTGAAGAACGTCGCGGTGGAGCACGGTGTCACGCACATGGCGGCGATCTGTGCGATCTGCAAGTCGCAGTTCGGCAGCGTGCTGCCGGCCTACGGGTTCAAGCGTGACGCGATCCTCAGCGTGCACCAACTGGTCGGGAATGCAATCGTGCTCGATGGGTCGATCCAGGCGCGCGCACTGCAAAAGGCGGCCCGCTGATGCGCGCGCGCGTCCCCATCTCAGAAAACGGCGTACCTGATCGGCCGGCACGCAGGTGCCGCGTCGCACGGGCGCCCATGCGGACCCTATGCTTGGCGCTACTGACCATTCTGGTCGCTGCATGCGGGGTGGGATTGCCGGCGGCCATGAAGGCGCAGGTGCCGGCCGCGACGGAGGCGCCGGTGTCGGCTGGTCGCACGCCCGTGCCGACTATTCCCAAGGCGAAAGGCGATGCCTGCGTCGCCCCGACCGATTGGATGCGCCGCAATCATATGACCGTGTTGACGCACAGTCGCGCCGAAACAATCCAACAGGGCGCGCCGCTGCCGCGCTTCAGCCTGCAAGGCTGCGTGACGTGCCACGCGGCTCCCGACACCGACGGGCGCCCCGTCAGCAGCGCCGACCCGCGCCACTTCTGCCGCGCCTGCCACGATTATGTGGCCGTGAAAATCGGCTGCTTCGACTGCCATGCATCGCAACCGCCGACGCCGGGAAAAGCAACGGATGCCGGCGCTGCAGGACGTGACGTTGCGGCCCTGAAGGCCTATCTTGCCGGATCACGCCCATGAGGACTGGCGCTATGGCACGGACACCGACACCGAAAGGCTCGACCATGACTGAAGACGCCAAACGGTTCGAAGCATTGATTGCCGCCATTGATGGCGCCAATGGTGATGACCCACGCCGGGTCCAGATCGGTGGTGCCGAGCGCGCCTACGAAGTCGTCTATGCCGCGCGCATGAGCGCGCGGTTGGCGATCCTCTATCCAGATGCCTCCGAGGCGTTGCGCATCGCGGCCCGCGCGCAGCACATCCGCCGCTGGGAAATCGTGCGCGCGGACTACACGGAAGGCCGCGGCGGTTACAACGATTGGCGCCGGGTGGCACGTGCGCATCATGGGGTGATCGCCGGGCGGTTGATGCGCGCGCACGGCTACGCCGAAGATGCAATCGCACGGGTTGCAAGCCTCATCGCCAAGGAGCAGCTCAAGAAAGACCGCGACTCTCAGGCGCTCGAAAACGTCGTCGACGTTGTGTTTGTCGAGCACTACCTCGACGAGTTTCTCACCAAGCACCGCGCCTACGATGATGCCAAGATCATCGATATTCTCGGCAAGACCTTGCGCAAGATGTCGCCGAAGGGGCATCAGGCAGCCCTTGCCCTCGTCATGCCCGAGCGCAATCGCGCGCTTGTGACAGCAGCCGTTGCTCGCGAGGCGACCGCGCTGGCCAAACTTGCGGCGGTCGCGATCGATTGAGACGACCGCCGCCGCACAAAGAAGAATCAAGGAGCAGAAATCGATGACGATCACGAGCGAGCAGGTTCTGGCCGAGTTGAAGCGGATCAAAGGCCCTGATCTTGAGGGCAACATCGTCGATCTCGGGCTGGTGTCGGGGGTGTCGATCCGCGACGGCAAGGTTGCGTTCGCGATCACGGTGCCGGCCGCGCGGGCCGCCGACCTCGATGGCCTGCGCGAGGCGGCGCAAACGGTCGTTGAGAAAATGCCCGGCGTCGTCTCTGTGGCGGCAGTGCTGACCGCGGATGCAGCGGGGCGATCGACGCCTGGTGCTGGTGCTCGGGTGGCGGCGAGTGGCGCCCACACGCACAGCCACGCGCCGGCAAGCCGCGCGCCCGCCAAGCCCAAGGTCGCGCGGATGACGGGCGTCAAGCATCTGCTGGCGGTCGCGTCCGGGAAAGGCGGCGTTGGCAAATCGACGACGGCGGTCAATCTTGCGCTCGGCCTGCAGGCGATCGGGCTCAGGGCCGGTATCCTCGACGCCGATATCTACGGCCCCTCGCAGCCGCGCCTGCTGGGGCTTACCGGACGGCCCGAGATGACGCCCGAAGGCAAGCTCGCGCCCATGATGGCCTACGGCATCGCCTGCATGTCGATGGGTTTCATGATCGACGAGGAGACGCCGATCGTCTGGCGCGGACCGATGGTCGTGCAAGCTTTGCAGCAGATGCTGCACGATGTGGCGTGGGCGCAGCACGGCGATCTTGATGTGCTGGTCATCGACATGCCGCCCGGCACCGGCGACGTGCAGTTGACGATGGCACAGCAGACCCCGCTCTCGGGCGCAGTGATCGTCTCGACGCCGCAGGACCTCGCGTTGATCGACGCACGCAAAGGGCTCAACATGTTCCGCAAGGTCGAGGTACCGGTCCTCGGTATCGTCGAAAACATGAGCTATTTCGTTTGCCCGAAGTGCGGCGAGCAAGCCGACATCTTCGGCCACGGCGGGGCAGCGCGCGAGGCTGAGCGATTGAAGCTGCCGCTGCTCGGTTCCATCCCGCTCGACATGGAAGTGCGCATCCGCTCCGACACTGGCCAGCCGATCACCGTGACCCTGCCTGACAGCGTCCACGCGGGCCTCTACCGCGATCTGGCCGCCAAGACCTGGGCCGAATTGCAGGCCGCCGCGGGCCACGCCGTGCCCCCGCCGCAGCTTACGATCGCGCCCGCAAACGATGCGCTCGCGGTGACCTTCGATGACGGTGCCAGCTACACTTTGCCCGCGGAAATGCTGCGTGTGATGAGCCCGTCGGCGGAGGTGCAAGGCCATTCCGCCGATCAGCGCGTCACGGTTGGCGGCAAGCGCAAGGTCAAGATCGTTTCGCTCGATCCGATCGGCAACTACGCGGTTAAGATCACCTTCGATGACCGGCACAACACGGGTCTGTTCACGTGGGACTACCTGCGCCAGCTCGGCCGCGAACAGTCACAACGTTGGGCCGGCTATCTGAGCGAACTGCAAAAGAAAGGCCTCAGCCGCGACTGACGTTGCGGCCACCCGCTGCGGCCGTCCACGATCATCAATAGCTGATCTCGGCCGTAGCACGCAGGTCGTCGGCGGTCGTCGTGGGGAAGCCGAAGTATTCGAGATAGGCGGGGATCTGCTCAAACAGCATATCGGTGCCGATCTGATAGGCGCAGCCACGCTCCCGGACCGCCGCGAGGAACGGCGTTATCTCGGTCTTCATGACGACCTCGCCCACGAACGTCGACGCAGCGATGCGCGCGACGTCGAACGGCAGAGGATCGTCCTCCTTCATACCGAGCGGCGTCGCATTGACGACGACATCAAAGCCAGACGGGTCGTTCGAGCCTGTCCTGATCTCCATGTGCGGGTAATGCGCGCGAAGTCGGCCAGCCAGCGCGTCCATCATCGGGGCGTGCGCATCGTAAACCGCGAGTGTCATCACCTTCGCTTTGGCGAGCGAGGCGGCAATGGCCGAGCCGACACCGCCGCAGCCTGAGACGAGCACGCGTGCGCCGGCCAGCGTCCGCCCTTTGCGCAGAACGCCGCGCACGAATCCCTCGCCATCGAACATGTCGCCTTCCAAACGCCCACCCGCGCCGAGCCGTACTGCATTGCATGAGCCGGCAACCTTGACGGTGGTGCTGATCTCATCGAGGAGCGCGACCGTCGTCACCTTGTGCGGCATGGTGACGAGCGCAGCGTGGATGTTGGAGAGTCGAAAGACGAGCTTGAGGAATTGCGGATAGTCCTCCGCCTTGCAGCCCATCGGCACAACGACGGCATCGATGCGATGCTTTTTGAAGTAGGGATTGTAGATCATCGGCGCCTTAAAGCTCTCGGTGGGGTAGCCGAGGTGGGCGATGAGCTTGGTCTTGCCGGTGATCTGCACCATTAATTATCAGGCCTTCTTGGTGTCGATCAGGTGGGCGATGCGGCGGAGTGCGAGCTGGTAGCCCTGCGTGCCGAAGCCGGCCATCACTCCGTCGGAGCGCAGCGAGACGTAGGAATGATGACGAAACGCCTCGCGCTTGTGCACTTGTGAGATGTGCACCTCGATGACCGGCGGCTCGAAGGTGTTGAGCGCGTCGAGCAAGGCGACCGAGGTGTGCGTAAAGGCGGCGGGATTGATGACGATGCCGCCGGCTTTCTCACGCGCTTCGTGGATCCAGTCGATGAGTTCGTACTCACGGTTGGACTGGTGGAACGCAATGTCGAGCTCGAGGGTCTTGGCGAGGGCGCGGCAATCGCTTTCCACATCGGCGAGCGTTTCGTGCCCATAAATATGCGGCTGGCGCTTGCCGAGTAGATTGAGGTTGGGTCCGTTGAGGACGTAGACGAGGCGACTCATGATCGTCGTTCCCTGGTGCGTCAGTGGCGCAGGATCTCGCCGAGGAAGGCGCGTGTGCGTTCGTGCTTGGGCGCTGTAAAGAAGTCCTTCGGGTGGCCCTCTTCGACGATCTCGCCCTTGGCCATGAAGATGACGCGGTCAGCGACCTGGCGGGCAAAGCCCATCTCGTGCGTGACGACGATCATCGTCATGCCGTCTTCAGCGAGACCGATCATTGTGTCGAGCACTTCCTTGACCATCTCGGGGTCGAGCGCGGATGTCGGCTCGTCGAACAGCATCACCTTGGGCTCCATGCACAGGGCGCGGGCGATGGCGACGCGCTGCTGCTGGCCACCGGAGAGCTGTGCTGGATATTTGTCTGCCTGATCGAGAATCTTGACGCGTTCGAGCAGGCGGCGCGCGGTCGCCTCCGCTTTGGCCTTGGATTGCCCGAGCGTGCGCATGGGCGACAGCGTGCAGTTTTGCAGGATCGTCATGTGTGGGAACAGATTGAACTGCTGGAACACCATGCCGACGTCGCGGCGGACCGCGTCGATCGTCTTGGCGCTCTCGGTGAGGTTGACGCCGCCGACCGTGATGCGGCCCTTGGAGTAGCCCTCAAGGTGATTAATGCAGCGGATCAATGTCGATTTTCCGGAGCCCGACGGGCCGCACAGGACGATCTTTTCGCCCTGGCGGACCGACAGGTTGATGTCTGTCAGAGCCTTGTAGGGTCCGTACCATTTTTCCACGGCCTCCATCACGATCATGGGTGCGATCGCTGGTGAGGCAACAGGCGCGGCTGCGGATTGGGTACTCGCCATGTCAAAGCTCCGAATGAGTGTGTCAGATCAGTTGACGGTGAACGTCACGCCTTCGACGGCGGCGCCCGAGAAATCCGGCACCGGCACTTTCATCCACTTGGCGTATGCCTTGGCGAGTTCGCCGTTGGCCTTGATCTTGTCGATGAAGGTATTCAGCGCGGCGTTCAGTTCCTTGTCGCCGAGCTTGGCGCAGGCGCCGTTATAAAGTCGCGTGAATTCCAGCGTGTTCTCGAACAGGCCGGGCTTCTGCGGCTCGATGCGATCGAGATAGAACATGTTGCCACCGACGGCCTGCACCTGGCCTGAGATGAGCGCCTGGATCGCAGCTGCGTCGTCGGCGAACCGGCGGATGACGGTGCCTTCGGGCGCGGCCTTTGTGATTTGCAGGTCCTGGATGCTGCCCTGCGGCACGGAAATGGTGATCTTCTTCATGTCTTCGGTCTTCTTGATCGTGTCGGCCTTCGCGGCGATCAAATAGATGATGTTGGCAACGTAGGGCTTGGAGTATTGCACGGCCTTGGCGCGTTCCGCCGTCATCGCCATGGTCGCGAACAGCACGTCGACGCGGCCGGTGGTCAGCGCCGGGATCCGGTTGGCGACGGCGAGCGGCATGAACTCGGCCTTGACGCCCAGATCGGCTGCGAACAGGCGGCCGATGTCGGCGTCGAAGCCGTCCTGCGCGCCCGTCGGATTGACGAAGCCCCATGGCGAATTGTCACCCTGAATGCCGATGACGATGGTGCCCTTTTTCTTGATGTCTGCAACGCTGTCGGCATGAGCGGCAGCGATGCCGAAGCTTGTTGCAACGGCAAGGCCGAGGCTTGCCAGCATGGCCTGGCGGCGATTGGCTTTATGCGATGTGATGAACACGATGCGTCTCCTTGGGTTGTCTTCAGGCATGATTGGTTGAAGGTTTTGTTGCGCGCCCCTCAACGGGAGGCCGCAGCAAACTTGCGCTCAAGCCGTGCGCCGTAGAGCGACAGCGGCCAGCAGATAATGAAGTAGAGCAGGCCGACGACGCTGTAGACGACCAGCGGCCGGAAGGTCTGGTTGGCGATGAACTTGCCCGCCAGCGACAGCTCGGTGAAGCCGACGAGCGCGGCCAGCGACGTGCCCTTGATGAGCTGGACGAGAAACCCGACGGTGGCCGGCAGTGAGATGCGTAGAGCCTGTGGCAGCACTACGTCTTTTATACGTGGCCAGTATGTGAGTGCCAGCGCGCTCGCCGCTTCCGTCTGCCCGCGCGGAACGGCTTGAATGGCGCCGCGCCATATCTCGCCGAGATAGGCGCTCGCATGCAGCGTGAAGCCGATGGCGACAGCGATCCAGGCATCGAGTTTCAGTCCGAGCAGTGGCAGGCCGAAGTAGACGACGAACAATTGCATCAACAGCGGCGTGCCCTGGAACACATTGATGTAATACTCGGCAGCCTTGGCCACGATCCGGTTCGGTGACGTCCGTGCCAGCGCGACCAACAGGCCGAAGATCGCGCCGGTGACGAAGGCGACGGCGGACAGCGCCAGGGTCCACTTGAGCCCGGACAGCAGGAACAGAATTTCTTGAGAGCTCATGACGCGCGCCTCACTTCACAGGATAGCTGAAATAGCGCCGCGAGATGGCATTGAAGAGCAGCGCCATCAGCGATGAAATGATCAGGTACATGATCGTGACGGTGAAATAGACCTCGAACGTACGGAACGAATTGCCATTGATGATCTCGGCCACCGAGGTCAACTCGTAGGCGGCGATCGCGGAGGCAACCGAGGTGGTCAGCGTCAGCAGCGTGAACTGGCTGGTCAGCGACGGGTAGATCGCCCGCAGCGCCGGCTTCAGCACGATAAGGCGGAACACTTGCGCACGGTGCAGTCCGAGCGCGAGCCCCGCCTCCACCTGTCCCTTGCTGATCGACTGCACGCCGCCGCGGATGATCTCTATGGCGTAGGCGCCGCCGTTGACGCCGAGCGCGATGATGGCCGTCGCCGTGGGGCTGAGCAGGAGAAGATTGGTCGGCTTTGCCAGCAGTCCGAACTTGAACATCAGCACGCCGAGCTGCTCGCCGAGCAGCGGTAGAGCGAAGAAGATGAAATAGCATTGGACCAGGAACGGCGTGTTGCGGATCAACTCGACGAAGCTCATCACCAGCCAGCGCAGGGGCGGAAACCGCGAATCCCGCAGGATGACGCCGCCAATGCCTATAACGGTCGCCAACAGCATGCCGGCCAGTGCCAGCCCCATGGTGCCAAGGCAGCCCATCAACAGATCGGGCATGCCGTCCCAGACGGGACCGAAGTCAAACTTGTAACCCACGTTTCCTCCGACAGAAACGACTGTGGCCCGCTTCGGGCTCTTAACCATGCAGGTAACCTGCAGGAGATTGCCTGACGTTGATTGCGCGTTCGGCACGCGCGGGTAGCCGGGTTTTTTTTTGGATCGCGCCAGATGTCGTCTGCGGTCGATGAGGAAAGTTTGTACTAATCGGTTACTTTTGGCAAGCACGAATTTAACTGTTTCGTACAAAATAATTTCGGGCTACACTCGACCGCGGGCACGGCCACGTCCGGCCCATTGTCACACGATACAGAGCAAAGCGGGCCATGGTCGCCGCCAATACCAATCGCAAGTCGCGGGCGCGCGCTGAAGCAGCCGGTCGTTCTCACGATCCAGAGGGAGTGCGCCGCGACATCCTCGCGGTGGCAACCGAGGAGTTCGCCGACAACGGGCTGTCGGGCGCGCGCGTCGACGAGATCGCGGCCCGGACGCAGACCTCCAAGCGCATGATCTACTACTACTTCGGCGACAAGGAGGGGCTGTTCGTCGCGGTGCTGGAAGCGGCCTACGGGCGCATCCGCGCGATCGAATCTGATCTTGATCTGGCAGGTATGGAGCCGGCGGCAGCGCTCCGCACGCTCACCGAATTCACCTTCAGCTATCAGAACGACAATCCCGATTTCGTGCGCCTCGTGATGGTGGAAAACATCCACAAGGGCGTGCACCTCGCTCGGTCGGAAAAGATCCAGGCGGTCAACGTGTCTGTGCTGGCCGTGTTGCGTGACATCTATCAGCGCGGCGTTGCGACAGGGGCTTTCAAGGCGGGCCTCGACGTTATCGACATCCACATGACGATCAGTGCGCTGGCCTTTTTCAACGTCTCCAATCGCGCCACGTTCTCATTGATCTTCAAGCGCGACATGGCCTCGCGCGCGGCGCTTGCGCGGCGTCGAAAGGCGGTGGCCGACACGGTGATGGGCTTTGTTCGCCCCGACTGAGGTGACCGATTATACGAACTGCACGGCCACGTTGCCGAGCGCTCCGAAGTCGGCTTGTACGGTGTCACCGGCATGCACCCATATCGGGCGCGTGAACGATCCTGCCAGCATCATGTGGCCGGGCGCCAGCGTGATGCCGCGGGGGCCGACCTTGTTGGCGAGCCAGGCGATGCCCATAGCCGGATGGCCCATGACACCTGATGCCAGGCCGGTTTCTTCGACCTCGCCGTTCTTGTAGAGCGCGCAGCCGACCCAGCGGAGATCGACCTCAGTCGGCGCTACGGGACGCCCGCCAAGCACGATGCCCGCTGCGGCGCCATTGTCGGAGATGGTGTCGAAGATCTTGCGGGGGTCCTGCAGGCGCGCGTCAATCAGTTCGAGCGAGGGGACGACGTATTCCGTCGCGCGCAGGACGTCGATGAGGCCCACGCCCGGTCCCTTGAGGGGATGCTTGAGCACGAAGCACAACTCGACCTCAACGCGCGGCACGCAGAAGTCCGCGACCTTGATCTTGGCGCCGTCGTTGTAAACCATGTCGTCGAGCAGCACGCCATAGTCGGGTTCGTCGATGCCCGACGAGCGCTGCATGGCTTTTGACGTCAGGCCGACCTTGTGGCCGACAATTTTCCGCCCACCGGCGACGCGCTGGCGGATAACTTCGCTCTGGATTGCGTAGGCGTCGTCAAAGCCAATCGCGGGCCAGGTCTTGGAGAGCTGTTCGGCCTGCTTCTTGTCGGCCGCTGCTTTGATCAAGCGTGCGGCGGCAGCGGTGTGATCGGCGGACGTGAGCATCGCGGGTCATCCAGGTTTGGCGCAGAATGGCGCGCGTGGGAGATTATCGTGCCGCGCGCCTACGCCATTGTGCGCGAAAGCTCAAGCACGACACGGTTGAGAACCATGCGGCCGGCAGCGGTCGCGCGGATGCGGTCGGCGCTCACGTGCTGCAAAAACCCAAGCCGGACGAGTGCGTCGATGCTGGCAGCACTGGGGCGCGAGCCTGCAAGCCGGGAGAGGCGCGCAAGATCAAGCCCCTCAATCAACCGCAATCCCATCAACAATGCTTCGTCGGCGCATTCGGTAGCGCCAAGCGGTACATCCTCGATGCGGCCGTGACCTTTTTCGGTCACCGCGGCGAGCCAGCGTTCGGGATTGCGTTCAGTGGACGTGGCGCGGCGCGTACCGTCGACGATCAGGCGGCCATGCGCACCGGGGCCGACGCCGGCGTATTCGCCGTAGCGCCAATAGAGCAGGTTGTGGCGGCTTTCCTGGCCGGGCGCTGCGTGGTTGGAAATCTCATAGACGGGCAGTCCGGCTGCGGCGGTCAGCTCTTGCGTGGCGACATAGAGCGCCTCGGCCACGGCATCTTCGGGGATTTTCAGTTTGCCGGCTTTGTAGAGTTGCTCATATGCGGTCGCCGGCTCGATCGTCAACTGATAGAGCGAGATGTGATCCATACCGAAGGCCAGCGCCTCCGCCAATTCCGCCCGCCAGAGGGCTTCGGTTTGCTGCGGCCGCGCGTAGATGAGATCGAACGAGACGCGCTCGAAGGTGCGGCGGCCGATGTCGATGGCGCGCCGCGCCTCGGCTGCGGAATGAATGCGCCCGAGCGACTTGAGATCGGCATCGTTCAATGCCTGCACGCCGATTGAGACGCGGTTGACGCCGCCTGCGCGATAGCCCGCAAAGCGAGCAGCTTCCACGCTGCCGGGGTTGGCCTCCAGCGTAACCTCGGCGCCGGCGGGCAGGTGCCAGAGCCGCGCAACCGCATCAATCAGCGCCGCGACGGTCGCGGGCTGCATCAGCGACGGCGTACCACCACCGATGAAGATACTCTCGACGGTACGGGTGCCGATGCGCGCACGGGTTTCGCTGAGTTCAGACAGATATCCGGCTAGGAACGCGGGCTCGTCCCAGCCGCCATGGCGCACATGGCTATTGAAATCGCAATACGGGCACTTGGCCGCACAGAAGGGCCAGTGGATATAGACGCCGAAGGGCTCTGGCGGGTTGGCCAAGTGCGGGCCTTTCTGGTGATCGCGCGAGATGTAGGGTGCCCTTGTGGCGCAAATGCCACCTGATGTCGATCTGTGCGGTGCATAACGCGCGCGAGGCTTGACGGCGGCGGTGGGCCGTCACTTTCTCGATTTGCCGATGTTTGCACGAGGTGAATCATGTGTTGTGTTCGAAGTGCCGCGATCGCTCTCTCCGTTGTTGCCGGAGTACTCCCGGTTGCCGCGAAAGATCTGGGCTTTGGCGAGTTGACGCAGACCATCGTCAACGCGACGAAGGGCACGCCGGCGCTTATCCCGTTCATCGAGCGGCCGACAGGGGACGACGTGGGGCTCGGCGGCCGCGCGCAGGCGTTCGGCTATCTCGGATCGGTCGCCAATCCGGTTGCAGCTTTCCCGCTCGGTCGTGACGGTTCGCTCTACTATCGGGCATCGACCGAGGACAAGTGCAATCCGGATCAGTTTGCGTTCCCCGCTGGCCAGAAGGGGTTGCAGAAGTTCGTCAATCAGTCGTTTTTCAAGGTGGAATTGAAGGGCGGCGAGTTCGTCTTCAAAGGCGCGCAGCCCGGCGACAAGTCGTTCACGATCTCGGCGGTTTCTGCCCGTGTCCTGCGCCGCGTGAAAGTGACGATCAGCGACCTTAAGGAATACACGCTCGATTTCCGCACGCTGCGCGATCGCGTCGCTCAGGTCTCTGCCGATCCCGCGTGCCAGAGCTTCAAGCAGGCGCTGACAAAAGTCTACGAGGGTAAGATCTCCGCGACCTATTATTTCGAGGCAGGCGCCGAAGCTGGAGTGAAGGCCGATCTCAGCGCGCAGATGAATTTCTCGTTGGGGCTTGCGGCCGTGACGCAGACCGGTGGCAGCGAGGCGGACCCGAACGTGCTGCAGTTCGAAAGCGAGCCGCGCGTGTTCGCTGCAAAGTTCCGCCCGGTGTCGGAGATCGTCGGGCGGGCGCCGGTGAAGCGTGCGCGGCGGTTGGCGGGCAATAACTGAAAGCGAGTTTGCGGCGGGCATTCTTGAGTATGAGTTGCGCGGTTGGTGATGCGTCAGGGCATGATGAGTTGGCGACGGTTCGCGCGCTTGGTTCTGCCGCTTGGCGTGGGTGTGATGGCGGCCGGCTGCGCGCCGTCCCAGGGTCTCATCGACGCGCTCGAACGCAACTATCAGGGCTACGAGGAGTTGTCTCCGAAGCTGTCGCCGCGCGGCGCGGGCGCGGCGTTTCCCTATACGCCGGGAACGATTCTATCGGTGGCGGCAGCCGCTGGCGAGCGCGAGCAGCGAACGTGGGTGGCGGCGACCGACCTCCACTGCAGCCCCGGCGTGGCCCTGTCGTCGTTGCGCTATTGGCAGCGGCGGGGCTATCGCATGCGGACCGGGCGGCGTACGGGCTCGGCGGCGCGGACCTGGTTGGAAGCGCGGCTGGGCGGCGGTGCCGCGTCGCTTGGCGGCGTCAGCGAAGTGATCGTCGATGTGCGGGCCGTGCGTAGCTACGAGCCGTCGGCACGCGTGCTGGCCGATCTCAACACCCGTGCGGCAAGCGGTTGCTGGTTGCCATCTGGACTTGGCGGTGGCAGCGTCCGCCGCGTGCGCGGCGTGATCGTCGGCGATGTGCGGGTGCGACTGTATTTCGAGCAGGGCGTCGATTTAATCGCGCGATCGCAACTGTCTGAGCAGCTGTCGGTTGCCCTCGGCTTCGGTTTTGCGCGCATCTCCGAAAGTGAGATCGCCGGCCGCAACGTCGCCTTCGGCATCAAGTGGCAGTGATGCGACGGGGTAACGAGCGCACGCAGACATGCACAATGGCCGCCACGTCCTGCAAGGACGGGTTTCCAAAGGCCTCAGGCCTTTGGCGGGAGTATGAGGGCAGAGCCCTCATCCTTCTTTGCGCCGCAGCGCGTGGGCAACCGTTCGCCCACGCGGGCGGTACAAGCGGTTTCACCTCTCGTGCACCCCGACCAGGGCTCGCCGCCCTGGACCGGCACTGTCATGCGAACTGCAGCCCTGGATC
>JANYHP010000432.1 GCA_025359005.1 Hyphomicrobiaceae bacterium
CGCGCGCCCGGTCATTCAATACAATGAGCGCGCGCGGTGGCCCGACGATCCCGCAACGGGGCCCTTGGCCGGCCCGGCGCCGACGCTGTTTGTGGTGGAGGCCCGGCGGGCGGGACCCGGTGCGCCGCTGGACCGGTTTGCCGAACGCCGCGAAATTGCGCGCATCGACCGCACCCGGCGGGGCACGGTACTGGAGAGCTATATCGTCTATCGCGCTGAACGGCCGATCAAGCCGGTGCTCGACCCGGTCCGCTACGGCGGCCGCTAATGGGAGCGCGAGGCGGGGGTGGTGTTCGGCCCCGCAGCGCGCTATCAGATCGGAAAACCGAGCCTTCGGAGACCCGCAGAGCCATGTCGAAGCCCGCCAACGCCGCCCCCAAAACACTCTACGACAAGATCTTCGATGATCATATCGTCGCCCGAGATCCGGATGGAACGTGCACGCTCTACATCGACCGGCATCTGGTCCATGAAGTGACGTCGCCGCAGGCCTTCGAGGGCTTGCGGATGGCGAAGCGTAAAGTCCGCGCGCCGGAGAAAACGCTGGCCGTCGTCGACCACAACATCGCCACTACGAACCGCGCAGGCGGCATCAAGGATGAAGAGAGCCGCATCCAGGTCGAGACCATGGCGAAAAACGCCAAGGAGTTCGGCGTCGAATATTACGGCGAGATGGACAAGCGACAGGGCATCGTGCACGTCATCGGGCCGGAGCAGGGCTTCACCTTGCCGGGCACGACGATTGTCTGCGGCGATAGCCATACGTCAACGCACGGAGCCTTCGGTGCCTTGGCGCACGGCATCGGCACCAGTGAGGTCGAGCACGTGCTCGCCACGCAGACGCTGACGCAGCGCAAAGCCAAGAATATGCGCATCGAGGTCACAGGCATGATGCCGAAGTCGATCACCGCGAAAGACGTGATCCTCGCCATCATCGGCAAGATCGGCACTGCCGGCGGCACCGGAAACGTTATCGAATACGCCGGCGACACCATCGAAGCGCTGTCGATGGAAGGCCGCATGACGGTGTGCAATATGAGCATCGAGGGCGGCGCGCGGGCGGGCATGATCGCACCCGACGCGAAGACGTTCGCCTATCTGAAAGGCCGTCCGAAGGCACCCAAGGGCGCGGCATGGGATCAAGCGCTGAAATACTGGGAGACGCTGCGGACGGACTCGGGCGCTCATTTCGACAGCGTGGTCAAACTGGACGCCGCCAACCTGCCGCCCATCGTGACCTGGGGCACCAGTCCCGAACAGGTCACCACCGTCGACGGCCACACGCCCGACCCGGCCAAAATCGCCGACGAGGGCAAAAAGGCGGCCGTTATCCGCGCGCTGGAGTACATGGGTCTCAAGGCCAACACGGCGATCACGGATATTCCGCTCGACGTAGTGTGGGTCGGCTCGTGCACCAACGGCCGCATCGAGGACCTGCGCGAAGTGGCGAAAGTTGTCGATGGCAAGAAAATCTCGACACGTCTGGCCTACGCGATGATCGTGCCCGGTTCGGGTCTGGTGAAAGACCAGGCAGAAGCTGAAGGGCTGGACAAGATCTTCCTCGCCGCCGGCTTTGAGTGGCGCGAACCCGGCTGTTCCATGTGCCTCGGCATGAACCCCGATCAGCTCAAGCCCGGCCAGCGCTGCGCCTCCACATCCAACCGCAACTTCGAAGGCCGCCAGGGTTTCCGCGGCCGCACGCATCTCGTGAGCCCCATCATGGCCGCGCATGCGGCACTCGCGGGGCACTTCGTCGATGTGCGGATGATGGGATAATCGACGCGCCCGTTATAAAGCGAGATGTCGTTTGGAAAATTTCGCGAGCGCTTCGAAGCCATCCAAACACGTCCGAATGGTCGACAGTTTCGAAGCGTTGATCGGCACGCGTTTTGAGGGAGACATCAACGCGCTGTGTTGGGCGCGCCAACTGTCGGGGGATTTCCAGGAGATCGTCGACCAACTCCATGCCGGCGACGGCATAAGCACGATCGAGGAGGATGACCTGCTGGCGCTGCCGCTCAGTGCTGCGGGCTCTGTCGCACGTGATGTGCTGCTCGCAGATCAAGCGCTGCTGCGCAACCAGGGGCTGGCCCCGATCCTCGATTGCATCACCGGATATCTCCGCGATGATGCGGCGGGGGCCATCCCCACCGATGTCTATTCATTTCACGTCGATAGCGCCACGGTGCTGGCCGATACCTACCTCTGCACTTATATCGGGCGCCCCTCGGAAGGGCTCGCCAATGCAGCGGCCATCCGCCGGGCGGACGTGGCCGAAACCCGTGCCCAAGTGTTGGCGACCTATGGGGGCGCGGACGACGCAGGGTTCGAAGCTTATCTCAGCGAGCATTGCTACGACCTGCACTACGCGCTGCGACCTGGGGCCGTGCCCTATTCGTTCGGCCTCGGCAACCTCTGGCGGATCGCCATTGCCTGCCCAGGTAGTCCGGTGCAGCCCTGCATCCACCGAGCGCCGTTGACGCTGCCCGGGGACGTCACGCGGTTGCTGTTGATCAGTTGAGGGACCGTGCGGGCGGTCGACGCGCTCGCGTGGCATCCGGAACGGTTGTGAGAGTGGGCGAAAGCTGCGCTGGCTAAAACGACGACGGTGTTTGCAAAGGTGTCGCCAGCACAAAAGGCCGCCATCGTTGACGCGCTGCACCGCAAAGGCCACGTCGTCGGCTACATGGGCGACGGCATCAACGATGGTCCGGCCCTCAAGGCCGCGGACGTTGGCATCTCGGTCGACAGTGCCGTCGACATCGCCAAGGAGACTACCGATATCATCCTCTTGGAAAAGAGCCTCGTCGTCTTGAGCGACGGCGTGCTCGAAGGCCGCAAGGTGTTCGGCAACATCACCAAGTACATCAAGATGGGCGCCAGTTCGAGCTTCGGGAACATGTTCAGCGTGCTGGGCGCGAGCATGTTCCTGCCGATGCTGCCGATCCAGGTTCTGACCAACAATCAGCTCTACGATTTTTCCCAGACCGCGATCCCGACCGACACCGTGGACGACGACTATCTCGCCGTCCCGCGCAAATAGAACATCGATGGCATCATGAAGTTCGTGCTGCTCATCGGTCCCGTCAGTTCCATCTTCGATTATGCCACGTTCGGCATGATGCTTTGGGTGTTCCATGCCTGGGCGAACCCGGCCCTCTTCCAGACCGGCTGGTTCGTCGAAAGCCTGCTGACGCAGACGCTGATTATTCATATCATTCGCACCGCGAACATCCCCTTCCTGGAACGCCGGGCGAGTGTTTCACTCGTCGCCACCAGTCTGATCGTCGCGGCCATCGGCATCATGCTGCGCTATACGCCACTCGGCGCAACCTTGGGCTTCGTGCTGTTGCCATGGACGTACTGGCCATTGCTCGCGCTTATTCTTGCGGGCTATGC
This sequence comes from Hyphomicrobiaceae bacterium, assembly GCA_025359005.1. Classification (GTDB taxonomy): domain Bacteria; phylum Pseudomonadota; class Alphaproteobacteria; order Rhizobiales; family Hyphomicrobiaceae; genus JABFRJ01. The sequence goes on from JANYHP010000432.1 coordinate 3,400, forward strand.
CGCGCTCACGCACATCGCGAAGGTATGGTTTCACCGCAGGTTTGGGTTGGTTTGATGCCGCT
>JANYHP010000438.1 GCA_025359005.1 Hyphomicrobiaceae bacterium
TCGCCCCTTACGATCCCCGAGCAGGGCTCACCGCCCTGCACCCGCTCTTTTGGCACCGTAGTTCACACCTCCACCCCAGACGGGTTTCGAAAGGGCAGAGCCCTTTGGCTTTCCATCCGCATCAGCAGGCGGCGCGGGCGATTGCGGGACTGGGCTCAGTCATGGATGATGGATGGCGGCGCTGGCGCGCCTTTTCCCTCATTGCACGGAGCGACGCATGGCACGCCGCATCATAGATCTGTCGGTTGCAATTCGCGCCGACATCGCGTCCGACCCGCCGGGGATGGAGCCCAAGATCCAGTATGTGGGGCACAAAGTGAGCGCGGCGGCGGTGTGCAGTTATTTCCCAGGCCTCACTCCGGCGGACCTGCCGGACGGTGAGGGCTGGGCGATCGAGCGGCTGGAGATCACCACGCATAACGGCACACATGTGGATGCGCCCTATCACTATGCATCGACGATGGATGGCGGCAAACGGGCGATCACCATCGATGAGGTGCCGCTGGAGTGGTGCTTTTCGCGCGGGGTGAAGTTGGATTTTCGCCAACTGCCGAACGGGCATGTCGTGAGCAGGGCTGAGATCGAGGCGGAACTCGCGCGCATCGGGCACTCGCTGGCGCCGCTCGATATCGTGGTGGTCAATACGGCAGCCGGCGCGCGCTACGGACAGCCCGACTATGTGCCGACGGGCTGCGGCATGGGCCGCGAGGCGACGCTGTATCTGACGTCACGCGGCGTGCGCGTGGTCGGCACGGATGCGTGGAGCTGGGATGCGCCGTTCGGTTCTACGGCTGTGCGGTATGCTGCGTCCCGTGATGCCTCGATCATCTGGGAGGGGCACAAGGCTGGCCGCGAGATCGGCTATTGCCAGATCGAGAAGATGGCCAATCTCGACAAACTTCCGGCGACGGGGTTCATGGTGTCCTGCTTTCCGGTCAAGATCGCGCGGGCGAGCGGTGGCTGGACGCGGGCCGTGGCGATCATCGAGGAGTGAAGCGATCATGAAACTTGCGACGTATCTGGCGGCGGATGGCGGGCCGAGGATTGCGGCGGTCGATACGGCGCGCGGCCAGTTGCTGGATCTTGCGGCAGCGTCGACGGCTGTGGCGCCATCTGCGGATGCCAGCGTCTTCCGGGATATGCTGGCGTTAATCGATGCGGGTGACGCGGGGCTCGTGGCGGCGCGGGCGTGCGTGGCGGCATGGCCGGAGGCCGCAGCGGTGCCGCTGGCGGGAACGAAGCTGCTCGCGCCACTTCCTGAGCCGCGACAGGTGCGCGACTGCATGGCGTTCGAGCTGCATCTGCTGAATGCCTACAAGCGTGCGGAGGAGCGCTCCGGCGTGAAGCGCACCATTCCGGCGGTCTGGTACAAGCAGCCGCTGTATTACAAGGCCAATCGTTTCAGCACCAATCATCCGGATGCGGATGTGGTGTGGCCCAGCTATTCCAAGCACATGGACTATGAGCTGGAGTTTGCAGCCATCATCGGTCGCAGCGGGCGGGACATCGCGCCGGAGGCGGCATTATCGCACATCTTCGGCTACACGATCTTCAACGATTTTTCGGCGCGCGACGCACAATTGGCCGAGATGGGCGGGCAGCTCGGACCCGCCAAGGGCAAGGATTTCGACGGCGCCAACGCGTTCGGCCCGTGGATCGTGACGGCGGATGAGATCGGCGATCCGCATACGCTGGAAATGACGGCGCGGGTCAACGGCGAGCGCTGGGGTGGCGGCAACTCATCCACCATGCATCACCGATGGCCGGCGATTATCGCGCACATCTCGGCGTCGGAGACGCTGCATGCCGGCGAGATCATCGGCTCTGGCACGGTCGGCACCGGTTGCGGGCTGGAGCTTGGCCGCAAGCTCAAAAGTGGCGACGTGGTGGAGCTTGAGGTCGAGCGGATCGGGGTTTTGCGGAACAGGGTGGTTGAGGGCTGACGGTGGCGCGCACGCTGGCAGAAATCCGAAGGGAGCTGCGCTTCGAACCCTCGAGAGGGCTCTGCTTTTGGTCGCGCGATTGATCGGAAAATCGACGCGCACTCTTCCGATGCCGCTCCGGACTTTTTGAAGCCCGGTCGGGATGGCGGCGCTCGATCGTCTCAGTTGCCCGCCAGATGCTGGTCGATGTTGGCGGAGGCGCGGTCGAGGTCGCCCATAAGCTGGTGCACGGCTTCGGGGCGATAGCCCTGGGCTTCAACGCGGCGCTGGGCGACCAGCAATTTCTGCTGCTCGTTCAGCAGGGCAAAATAGCCCGGCCCCTTGAGTTTGCCGGCTTGGCGCGCTTCGGTGATGCGACGATCCATGCTGGCGCGGCGGGCATCGATATCGGCGCTGGTGGAGGCGGAGGCGCTGATGGCGTCCGTGAGGCGTGGCTTATGCTGGCCCAGGACACCCGTCTGGGCCAGGGTCCAGCCGCTGGCGCCAAAAGCCAACATCGCAACAGCAGCAAGGCTTGCTCGATACAGGTGGCGCATGGCGGGCTCCTCATTCTCCTGGTCAGGCGTGGGGACTGGGACTGCGTGGGTTATGGCGCAGGCGGGATGAGGGGAGGATGACGCTGTCGTTCATCTGGCGGTTATTTCCGACCCGCAGCAGTCAGGTGGTGACGGATGGCGGTCTGTGCAAGATGGGGCTGGCGTTGTGGTTAAGCGGGAGTTGTTGGCGCAATCTTGGCGTGTGAGGGCGGGGCGTGTTCAGCGAGCGTCAGTGCAAAACGGCGAGGAACTCGTCGACGGTCAATCCTGCGCTACGGATCAGAGAGCGCAGCGTCCCCTTGGCGACGGGTACGTGATTGGGAACGGAGAGCGTTACCAGGCTGCCCGCCTTCGTCATGATTACGTGGCTCCCACGCTGGCGAGCTATTTGCCAGCCGAGTGCTTCAAAGGCTCTAATGACTGTGGGGCCAGGTATGCTCGGCAATACGGGCATCGACTACAGCGCTACTTCGATCTGTCGCGTTTCGATAGTCAGAGGAAGGCCTTGTTCAGCCCTAACCTCGAGGCACAGCCCGATTGCTTCGACGATGTTGGTCATCGCTTCGTCCTTGGTCACACCCTGGCTTACGCAACCAGGAATCGCGGGACATTCGGCGATCCAGACGCCGTCTTCGTCGCGATCGATGGTGATGCTGAACTTCATGGTTGCCCCTTACGCGGGAGTTCTGCTCACTTATGCTGCTGATTTCAGGATAGCAAATTGCTGTCCCGATGTCACTTTTCACGCAATCCGATCTACCCCAGTTCATGCACCTTGAAGTGCAGGCCGGCTTTGGGGGTGAGGGTGACGGTGGCGGTGAGGCCGGGGGGCTCGATGCCGGTGTATTCGAGGCGGAAGCGGCGCAGCAGGATCGACAGCGCGAGCGTGTTCTCGACCTGGCTCATGGCGCCGCCGATGCAGGAGCGCTTGCCGCCGCCCAAGGGTATGTACGTGTAGGGTTTCCGCTTCTTGGCGGCTTCGCCCATGAAGCGTTCGGGCTTGAAGGTTTCGGGATCTTCCCAGTACTTGGGGCTGTGGTGGGTGCCGTAGGCGAACAGCACGACGCGGTCGCCGGGCAAGATCCGCTTGCCGCCGATTTCATCCTCTTTCGTGGCGACGCGGATGAGGCCCCAGATGGGCGGATAGAGCCGCATGGTTTCCTGGATGACGGCGCGGGTGAAGACGAGGCTGCCGTAGTCTGCCGACGTGGGCTCGCGGTCGCCATACACCTGCTGGCCTTCCTCGCGGATGCGGGCGGCCATCTCGGGATTTTTCGAGGTCTGGTAGAGCGCCCAGGCGAGCGTGAGGGCGGTGGTTTCAGTGCCGGCCCAGAGGTATTGCTTGAGCTCGTCGATGGCCTGCTGGCGGTCGAACTCGGGGAAGCTGGGATCGGCGACGGCCGCGTCGATCATCGTCAGCAGCGTGCGCTCGCGCGCTTCACGCGGGTTGGCGGCCATCACTTCGGCGGGCACGTTGGCCCACACTTCCATGGCTTTCGCCGTATCATCCTCAGCGATCTCGAAGTCGTCGGAGCCGTGCACCTTCTTCAGCCGCACCTGCTTATGGTTCATCACGTCGGTGTAGGTTTTGACGCACTTGAAGACGACGTGCGGATTGAACGGCATGTCGCGGTCGAACAGCGCCTTGCAGATCATGTCGGCGGCGAGCGTCCAGGTCTGCTCGACCATCTCGAAGCTGTCGCCGGATTTGGCGAGGCCGGCCCACAGGTCCATCTTGGCGCGGATGGCGACGAGAAAATAAGGGATGTATTCGGCGAACATGTCGGGGTGAAAAGCCGGCTGCTGGGGCATGCGGACTTTCTGCCAGAGCGCGCCATCGTGGGTGATCATGGACTTGCCGAAGATGGGCTTCAGGCCGTCGAAATACTTGATGTAGTCGTCGACCTTGGTGACCAGCACGCGCTTGAAGTGATCGGGCTCGGTGAGGAAGACGACAGCCTCGGTGCCCATATTGACGCGAATGACGCCGCCATAGCGCTCGGCCAGATGCATGAGCGTGGCCATGGGGTTCTGCTCGTTGCCGCGCTGGAGCGCGGTGAGCTTGAACCAGATGGAGTTCTCGTCGCCGAGGCCCTGGGTGTGGGCGGGGGCTGCGGGCGTGGCTTCGGCGAGGGTGGTCATGAGGGCACTCCGGTCGGCGCAGAGGACGGAACGCTGCGGCGGCGGCCTGAGAGTATGGGCCTCGAACGGCGATCCCTGTCTGTTCTTCAAGAGCCGGTGGTATCACCGCTGTTACAAGCCGTCCATTGGCTGCGGCGCCGCATGATCGGGGAGGGTAAACGCGGCGGCGGTTACGGCACAGCCGACAGAAACACAAACACGCCGAAGATGACGAGGTGGATGGCGCCTTGCAGGACGGTGGTGGAGCCGGTGGCCAGCGTGATGGTGCCGATCAGCATGGTGAGGGCGATCAGCACGGTGTTGGTGGCAGAGATGCCAAGTGCAAGGTTCTTGCCAAGCGCGATCGAGACGACGGCGACCGCCGGGATCGTCAGTCCGATGCTGGCAATTGCCGAGCCAAGCGCCAGGTTCAGGCTGGTCTGCAGGCGGTTGGCGCGGGCGGCGGCGATGGCGGCGAGGGCTTCGGGCATGAGCACCACGGCGGCGATGACCACGCCGACGAAAGTTTCGGGCAGGCCGGCGCCGACGATGGCCGTCTTGAGCGGCGCGGACAGGGCCTTGGCTAAGAACACGACGGCGATCAGGGCCACGGCGAGCAGGGCCAGGCTCTGCTGGAAGGCGCGGCGCGTGGGGAGCGCGTGGTGGGGTTCGGGGTCGGTGGCGCTGTCTTCAGCGGGCAGGAAGTAGTCGCGATGGCGGACGGTCTGGACGAAGATGAAGACGGCGTAGAGGATCAGCGAGACGATGCCGACAAAGGCCAACTGTGAGGTGGCAAACACGGGTCCCGGTGTGGCGACGGTGTAGTTCGGCAGAATAAGGGTTATGGTTGCGAGCGTGCAGAGCACGCCGAGGGCCGCACCTGAGCCTTGCGTCTGGAACGTCTGTTCGTGGTGGCGGGCGCCGCCGAGCACCAGGCAAAACCCGACGACCCCGTTGAGCACGAGCATGACGGCGGCATAGACGGTGTCGCGTGCGTAGGAGCTGATGCCCGTCGATGCCGACAGCATGAGCGAGACGATGAGGGCGACTTCGATGATGGTGACGGCTGCGGCAAGCAGGATGGAGCCGAACGGTTCGCCCAGGCGGAGTGCGAGTACCTCGGCGTGGTGGACGGCGGCGAAGATGGAGGCCGCCAGCAAGGCTGCCGCCAGAACAAGCACGACGGGGTTGGCAATGCGGGCTACTCCAATGGCGATCAGCGCGAACAGTGCGAGGCCTGCCAGCGGCGCGACCCATACCCACAGTGGCATCTGCTCGACGGTGTCGCGCCGGTCCGGCATCTTAAGCTCCTGCGGGTTATTGAGATGAAGCGTTCAAGTTCGCGTGTGGCTGGTGCTCACGTCGACGTGTCGGTGATGCGTTTTTTGGCGCGGATGCCGGCGCCGAGTTTTTCAAGCGCTGTGCGCAGGTCATCGTCGGCGACGGAGGGGAGGGAGACTTTGTCGGCGGCAGTGACTTCGACGCGCTTGCGGGCCACGGGCTTGGGCAACGGGGCTTGGATGATGCGGATCTCGGCGATAGCGCGGTAGCCGAAATAGGCGTTGATGCGCTCGGCGATCTGGGCGCGTTTGTATTCGATTTCGAGCGCGCGCGGCCCCTCGACGCGGATGAACAGCACGGCGCCCTGGCGCGCCTTTGGCGTGGGCGCCGCGTCGGCTCCGGGGGGGGCTCCAGGCATTTCCGGTGCGCGCGGCCATTTCAGTTTTTCGGGTGCGGTCTGGCGGCTGAGGTCCTGGCCGACGATGGCCGGCCAATCGGTGATCAGCGTGGCGGCGGAGAAGCCGTATTTCTCGAACGCTTTGCGGGTGAGGGCGGCCACGAAGTTGCCGACCGCGCGGGCTGGGTTGTAGGCCTTGCGTTCGAGCGCCGACATGGGCGGGCGCGGCGACTTTAGTTTAAGCGGAGCGTTGGGCTTTTTCGACATCGTCGGTCTCGGGTTCGGTGTCGGGTTCGGTCTTGGGGGCGGACGGTTCCGTTCGGTGGCCATATCCCTTACCATAGGGACTGCGATTCGGTGATTGCTTGTCGTAAAGCCCATAGTTTGCCGCATTTTCTGCACCAAACCGATGCTCACTTTGGTGGAAAATGCTTGAGAGCCCACTGCCACCTCAGGGAGCGTGAGCATGGATATCGGACAGAAGTCGGCGCGGCCGCGCGATGCCGATCCGGAAGCGACCAGCACCGACGGCGCGGGTGCCAAGCCCAAGCGCGTGCGAAAGCTGCCGGCGCCAGTGCCATCGCCCGTCAGCGACCAACTGCTGGTCTGGTATGATCGCGATCGTCGCGTGCTGCCTTGGCGCTACGCGCCGGGCGCCAAGGCTGATCCCTACAAGGTCTGGCTGTCGGAAATCATGCTGCAGCAGACGACAGTGAAGGCCGTGCTGCCGTATTTTGCGGCGTTCACGACGCGCTGGCCGAGCGTGCGCAAACTTGCAGCGGCGCCGCTTGATGACGTTCTCGCGGCGTGGGCAGGCCTTGGGTATTATTCACGGGCGCACAATCTGCATGCCTGCGCGAAAGCGGTTGTCGCGTTGCATCGGGGGCGATTCCCTTCGACGGAGGCAGGCTTGCGCGCGCTGCCAGGGATTGGCGCGTACACCGCCGCGGCGATCGCTGCGATCGCGTTCGGACGGAAGGCCGTGGTGGTCGACGGCAACGTGGAACGGGTGGTGGCGCGGCTCAATGCGGTCGAGACGGAGATGCCAAAAGCCAAGCCGGGGTTGCGGGTGCTGGCAGCCGCGCTGACGCCCGAGGCACGGGCCGGCGATTTCGCGCAGGCGATGATGGATCTCGGGGCAACGATCTGCTCGCCACGGCGGCCATCGTGCCTGATGTGTCCGATCGTGGCTGCGTGCCGGGCGCATGCGCTGGGCATCGAAGAGCAACTGCCGCG
>JANYHP010000440.1 GCA_025359005.1 Hyphomicrobiaceae bacterium
GCGGCCGGGACCAGTTTCCACCGCCTGCTGTGGGATGACGCGCAATCAAAGCCCGACGAGAAGATCAAGCTGAAGCCTGACGCCGCTATTCGCCGGGTCGTGCTTTGCACCGGCAAGGTCTATTACGATCTCTATGAGACGCGGGAGGCAGCGGGCATCGACGATGTCTATCTGTTGCGCGTCGAGCAGATTTATCCGCTACCGCTGAAGGCACTGGTGGCCGAGCTGTCGCGCTTCCCGAACGCGGACGTCGTGTGGTGCCAGGAAGAGCCGCAGAACATGGGCGCCTGGTCGTTCGTAGCGCCGCAACTCGAATGGGTGCTCGAGCGGGCGCCGACGACCGTGAAGCGCGCAGCCTATGCCGGCCGTAACGCGTCAGCGTCCACCGCCACAGGCCAAGCCAGCCGACACGCCGCCGAGCAGAAGACGCTCGTCGAGCAGGCGTTGAAGATTGCGTAGGTTGGGTCAGCGTTCGTTCAGCGCGTAACCCAACATAGACCGAAGCGAGATCATGTCGGGTTACGGCCACGTGGCCTAACCCGACCTACACGCTGACTGACCCCTCTTTCTGAGACATCGACCATGGCAATCGAAATTAAAGTTCCTTCCCTTGGTGAGAGTGTTACCGAGGCGACTGTCGGCAAGTGGTTCAAGAAGGTCGGCGATGCGATCAAGCTCGACGAGCCTTTGTGTGAGCTGGAGACCGACAAAGTCACCGTCGAAGTGCCGGCGCCTGCCGCGGGCGTGCTGGTCGAGATCAGCGTCGCACAGGGCGCGACGGTCGCGGCCGGTGGCAGTCTCGGGGCCATTCGCGAAGGGGCGGCCGCGGCAGCACCGGCAGCGGCGGCGCCTCGCGTTGCGGCGCCCGCAACGGCACCGGTTGCTGCAGCGGCTGGTGCTGCGTCGGCGATGCCGCCCGCGCCTTCGGCGCGCCGCATGATGGAAGAGATCGGCGTGACGACCGCCGACGTGGCTGGCTCTGGTCGCCGTGGTCAGGTGCTGAAGGAAGACGTCATGGCGGTGGCTCGCGGGTCGGGTGCTTCGGGCGTTGCCACGTCGTCAGCGGTCGTCCCGGCCGCGTATGCGCCCCCGGCGATGCCTGCACCGATTACCCCGGCGATGCCGCGGGCTGCGTCGATCGGCACGGACGCTTCGCGCGAAGAACGGGTGAAGATGACACGCCTGCGCCAGACGATCGCGCGCCGCCTGAAAGATGCACAGAACACGGCAGCGATGCTCACGACGTTCAACGACATCGACATGAGCAACGTGATGAAGCTGCGCTCGGAGTACAAGGATCTGTTCGAGAAGCGCCACGGCACGAAGCTCGGCTTCATGGGCTTCTTCGTGAAGGCGTGCATCCAGGCGCTGAAGGAGATCCCGGCGGTTAATGCCGAGATCGACGGGACGGACCTGATCTACAAGAACTACTACCACATTGGCGTGGCGGTCGGCACCGACAAGGGCCTCGTCGTGCCGGTGGTCCGCGAGGCGGATCATCTCAATCTGGCGGAGATCGAGAAGGCCATCGCAGGCTTCGGCCGGAAGGCACGCGATGGCAAGCTTGGCATCGAGGACATGCAGGGTGGCACGTTTACGATTTCGAATGGCGGCACGTATGGCTCGCTGATGTCGACGCCGATCCTGAATGCACCGCAGTCTGGCATCCTCGGCATGCATCGCATCGAGGACCGGCCGGTGGTGCGCAACGGGCAGATCGTGGCCCGGCCAATGATGTATCTGGCGCTCAGCTACGACCATCGCATCGTAGACGGCAAGGATGCCGTGACGTTCCTGGTGCGCGTCAAAGAGTGCCTGGAAGATCCGCAGCGGTTCGTACTGGAGCTTTGAGGGCTGCGACCGAGCGAGACAAAAAAACCCCTGGAGCCAGGGGGGGAGTGCTCCAGGGGCTACGCTTCGTGACCTGAGGCAACACTGGGGATTTGGGGTTCACAGTGCGCTAGTCTTGCTGCGTTGGGTTTGGATACCGCGTGCCAGATCGGTGACAAAGCCCACTGAGAGAATAGCAGTTTCATTGTAGCGCAAACAATCTGACATCTGATTATAGGGTTGAACCTGTGCCGTTCCCGCAAGGGTTGCAACTATCCGAGGACTGACATGACGACGACTTACGATCTCATTGTGATCGGCACCGGCCCGGGTGGGTATGTGTGTGCAATCCGCGCGGCGCAGCTTGGTCTCAAGGTTGCTGTCGTCGAGAAGCGCGCCACACACGGCGGCACGTGACTCAATGTCGGCTGCATACCGTCCAAGGCGCTGCTGCATGCCTCGGAACTGTTCGAGGAAGCGGGGCATGGGTTCGCGGGCATGGGCATCACCGTCACGCCGGAACTGGACCTCGCCAAGATGCTGGCTTTCAAGGACGAGGGCGTGGCCGGAAACGTCGCCGGGGTTGCGTTTCTGCTGAAGAAGAACAAAGTGGATGTCCACTTCGGAATGGGCCGGATCACGGCGGCAGGTGCCGTCGACGTGATGGGTCCATCGGGTGCGACTACGTCGCTGGCGACCAAGAGCATCGTCATCGCGACTGGATCTGAAATTGCGCGCCTGCCAGGCATCGAGATCGACGAGAAACAGGTCGTCTCATCGACCGGCGCACTGACGTTGCCGGTGGTGCCGCAGAAGTTGCTGGTGATCGGCGCGGGGGTGATCGGTCTGGAACTCGGCTCGGTATGGCGGCGGCTCGGCGCGGAGGTGACCGTCGTCGAGTATCTCGACCGCATCCTGCCGGGCATGGACAGCGACGTGGCCAAGAGCTTCCAGCGCATCCTCGCCAAGCAGGGCATGACTTTCAAACTGTCGTCCAAGGTGACTGGGCTCACCAAGGATGCCAGCGGCTGCGCGGTGCAAATCGAGCCAGCGGCGGGTGGGGCCGCTGACACGGCATTCGCCGACGTTGTGCTGGTGTGCATCGGCCGCGTGCCGAATACCGAAGGTCTCGGGCTCGACGCGATCGGCGTCGCGCTGGATGCCAAGAAGCGCGTGGTCGTCGACGGTCACTTCATGACCAACGTGCCGGGTATCTATGCCATCGGCGACGTCATTGCGGGGCCGATGCTGGCGCACAAGGCCGAGGACGAAGGCGTGGCAGTCGCGGAAATTCTCACCGGCAAGGGGGGCCACGTGAACTACGACGTCATTCCGAACGTCATCTACACAACGCCGGAGGTCGCGAGCGTGGGCCGGAGCGAGGACGAGCTAACGATAGCCGGCATCGCTTACAATGTCGGCAAATTCCCGTTCATGGCGAACGGACGAGCGAAGGTGAACCGCACCACCGATGGCTTCGTCAAAGTGCTGGCGGACGCGGCAACGGACCGCGTGCTCGGCGTGCACATCATCGGGCCGCATGCGGGCGAGATGATCGGGGAATGCGCGCTACTGATGGAATTCGGCGGCAGCGCGGAAGATCTGGCGCGGACGTGCCACGCGCACCCGACGCTGACCGAAGCCATCAAAGAGGCCGCTATGGCGGTCGACAAGCGGGCTGTGCATATGTGAGGCGTGCCTCACGAAACAGCCGAATACGGTCCAGATGCTCTCGTCAGTTCGACTGCTGGGCGACACCGGCGTCAAGGGCCAGGACGTGTCCTGCGAGATAGAGCGAGCCGCAGATCAGCACCCGCGTCGGCGCTTGGCCGTCTTTGCCGATCTCGGCGAGTGCCGCTTGGACGCTGTCCGCCGCCTTGGCGCGGAGGCCGAGGGAGGCGCCTACTCTGGCCAAGTCTTCAGGCTCATGCGGCTTCTCGTGAGCGCCAGGAATGGGGACCGTCACCATCCGCGTCGCCAGGCCTGCGAACGGTTGCAGAAATCCTGCGGCGTCCTTCAAACCCATCATGCCAACGACCAGGCACACCGGCTTTGGAGACTTCTCATCCAGGTCTGCCAGCGTCTGTGCCAAGGCTTGGCCGCCAGCTGGGTTGTGACCACCATCCAGCCAGACTTCCGAGCGCGGCGGCAGGGCGCCCGTCCACATTGTTCCGTCGAGGCGCTGCATGCGGGCCGGCCAGCGCACAGACTGCAGGCCTTTTTCGATGGCCTCGTCGGCAAGCCCGAACGGCCGCAACTGGATGGCTGCGGCAACTGCCGCG
>JANYHP010000456.1 GCA_025359005.1 Hyphomicrobiaceae bacterium
ATGTCTCACCGCTCTCGCCACGCGCACCCAGGATGGGTTGCCAATCGCCTCTGGCTTTTGGCGGGTTCAAAGGGCAGTGCCTTTTGCCGTTCTCGCACCTGGCTCCGGCCGCGCGCTGATCAAACCGCAACCGCCGTTTCGTCCGGCGCAATGAGCGTACGCTCGGCGCGGGAGGCGAGGTAGGTTTCACTGCGCATCTCGATGAGCCGCGAGGCGGTGCGCTCGAACAGGAACGCTTCGTCGCCGGCTGGATAGATGGCGTCGGGCTCGGCAGCAGCCGAGACGACGAGGCCGATGCGCGCATCATAAAGCGTGTCGATCAAGGTGATGAAGCGGCGGGCTTCGGCGCGGCGTTCGCGCGTCAGCGCGGGCACGTTGGCGACGATGACAGTATGGTAGGCGCGCGCGATAGCCAGATAGTCGAGCGCGCCAAGTGGCTTCATGCAGAGATCGGCAAAGTCGAAGCGGGCGACGGCGTTGGCGGCTTCCGGCACGACAACCGTGCGGCCCTTCACGACGAGCGCGGCTAGCGCGCCGTGTGCCACCCCGCTGATGCGCTGGAAGGCAGCACTTAGGCTGGCGTCGGCGGCCGGCCCGAGCGGCGTGAAATAGAGCGGATGCCCCGCCAGCTTTTCGAGGCGATAGTCCTTGGCGGCGACCAGTTCGACGACGTCCACCTTGGTGCGCAGCAGATCGATAAAGGGCACGAACAGTTGGCGATTGAGGCCATCTTTGTAGAGCCCGTCAGGCGCTACGTTCGACGTCGCGACCACTACAACTTGGCGTTCGAACAGGGCTGCGAACAGGCGTCCGAGGATCATCGCGTCGGCAATGTCGGTGACGTGGAATTCATCGAAGCACAGCAGCCGTGCGCTGGCGGCGATCTCCTTTGCCACCTCGGGGATGGGGTCGCCGGGCACACGCGCGCGCGCCGCTCCGATGCGGTCGTGCACCTCCGCCATGAAGGCGTGGAAATGCACCCGGCGCTTTGGCGATAAATCCACCGCCTCGAAGAACAGGTCCATCAACATGGATTTGCCGCGGCCGACCTTGCCCCAGATGTAAAGGCCGTGTGGCGCGCCGGGGCCGACGCCACCGAAGAGACCGACGATGGAGCGGCGGCGCGCACGGCGCCAGTCGTCTAGCTTGGCCGCCAGTGTATCGAGCCGGCGCGCGGCACCGCGTTGCACGGGGTCGGGCTGCACGTCGCCCGCAGCGATACTGGCGTCGAGGCGGGCAAGAATGGTGGCGGGCATGGGGTCTGGTAGTCCTGGTGGCCAGTGAGCGGCCGGGATGCCGCGTCAATGATCCGTCGCAAGGCGTCCTGCTAGCCCCCAGGCCCGGGCGGGTCAAGACGCGCAGTGCTCCGCACGACGCGGCTATGACGGGTGGGAACGTGTGCCACGACGAGTAGCGGTTCACTCAACTCTTGCACTGTCGCTTCAGCCAAACCACCACGCCCGACGGCCATTTGAGAGTGTCGAGGCAAACAGCGCGGGTCGAGGGCGGCGAGCCCTCGTCGTAGAGCGCGAGAGGCGAAGCCTATCGCTATTCGTCCGAAGGACGAAGCGGTCGCCACACACTCAATCGGTGCGGCACCCGATAAACATCACCCGCCGATCCCACCTGCGAGCGTCGGCACGTCGAAGGCGGAGAAGCCGTAGTGGCGGAGCCAGCGGAGGTCGGCTGAGAACATGTCGCGCAGGTCGGGGATGCCGTATTTCAGCATGGTGATGCGGTCGAGGCCCATGCCGAAGGCCCAGCCCTGGTATTTTTCCGGATCCAGCCCGCAATTGGCGATGACCTTCGGATGCACCATGCCGCAGCCGAGGATTTCCAACCATTGCCCAGGCTTGCCGATGGCTTCGGCGCCGACGTCGACTTCCGCCGACGGTTCGGTGAACGGGAAGTGGCTGGCGCGGAACCGCATCTTCACCTGCTCGACCTCGAAGAAGGCTTTGCAGAACTCCTCCAGGCACCACTTCATATGGCCGAAGTGGGTGGTCTCGTCGATGACGAGGCCTTCGATCTGGTGGAACATGGGCGTGTGCGTCGCGTCCGAATCCATGCGGTAGACGCGGCCCGGTGCGATGATGCGGATCGGCG
>JANYHP010000471.1 GCA_025359005.1 Hyphomicrobiaceae bacterium
TCCACGCCGTCGATGCCGTCACGCGACGATTTCGGCGTCAGCCGCACGCGCAAGGCGATGCCAGCGCTGGTCCGGCGACAGAGGCCGGCGTCGCTCACCGGAACTGATCAGCCAATCCGCCAATGATCACCCAGCGGATGAACAGGCAGATGAGCAGCAGAACTAGCGCCGAGAAATCAAGGCCACCTGTGTTCGGCATGCGCCGGCGAATGGGACGCAGCAGCGGCTCAGTCACGGCCGACAGGCCCTCGCGAATGGATCGCACCAGCGGCATATAGGCGTTGACGACGCCGAACTGGATCAACATCTGCAGCACCACGGCTGCGATGACGATCCACTCATAGAGCTGGACCAGATAGTCCAGGAAGCCAAGAAGTCGAAGCATGATCGGGATATCCTGTGGTCGGCCGGATTGGATCAGTGTGCTGTAGTCGCGACAGCAGTCCGCGACAAGGGCAACCCACAGACGTCGTTGACGCCGTTATCGATTATCGCCGCGCGTAGGCGACAAAGGCGCGATCTTCTGCCAGTGCCGACATCTCCGTCGCAGCCGATGCCGCATGCACGATACGCCTGATCGGCCATTCCTTGTCCGGTGCCAGCCGAGCGATGAATTCCCGCGTCAGTTCGGCGCCCGTCGCGACTGCGGTCCAGCTGCGCTGCACGACGCGCCCATCGACGACCGCCTTCAGCAGCGGCAGAAAAATGCTGAAATCCTGCACTGACTGGCCGACGACGCTTTCCGACCCGGCCTCGAAATCGAAATGCTGGTCGCGCGACAGCATCAGCTCCGCCGGACAGGCATTCGGTTGATGCGGCACCAGGCGCACACGCCAATAGCGCGGCGTGCGCTCGTGCTCGATTGCGGCGTCCGCGGCAACAGACGGCAGCCAGGCATCGATGGCCGCTGTCGTGTCGTCGAACGCTCGATTAAAAACGTCTTGCGGTTGCATTATCCCTCCGGGGCCCGCGCTCGGCGCGCGCATCGCCCGTCACGGTGGCGTTACAGCATCGCGATTCGCGGTTCAAGCCAAGCCTGCTGCAAACCAAGCCTGTTGCAAACCAAGCTTGGTTCAAACCATACGCGCTGCCAGCTCCTGATCCTTGGCACGTGCACGTGCGAGTGCCGGCCGATCGTCCACGCGCGCCATGTAGGCTGCAATCGCGGGATGTTCCGGCAACAGCTTGAACATCGTCATCCAATTGAGTGCGCCGCCCCAGATCACGTCGGCCGCAGTATAGGTCGCGCCGAGGAAGTACGGCCCCTTCTCGACCTGCGCGACGAGCGCCTTGAACACCGCATCGAACTCACCGTAGGGCGACATTGCGCGGCCACCGGGCTCGCGCTTCAGCGCGCGATCCACCACGGCAGGTTCCCACGCGGCGGCATACATCGTCATCCAGCGCAGATAGGGACCGCGCAATGGATCACCGATGGCCGGTGCCAGCTTAGCATTCGGAAACTCATCGGCCAGATACAGCAGGATCGCGATGCTTTCCGTAATAACCGCGCCCTTGTGCACAAGAGCCGGCACCTTGCCGAGCGGGTTGACCGCGAGATACGCCGCCGCGTGATGCTCCGCCTTCTTTGTATTCAGCACATGCAAATCATACGGTAGGCCGATTTCCTCCAACATATGCAGCGTCGCCACCGAGCGGGTTTGCGGCGCGTGATAAAGCGTCACTGTTTCTTGGGTCATGGCAATCTCCAGTTTGAATAGCCAAGCGTGTTTTAAACTCCAAGCGTGTTTTAATAGCCAAGCGTTCGATCGACGACATGGGCGAGCGGCGCCCCGCGCGCGTGCGCCAAGATCTGTGCCGCGACCGCACGCGCAATCTCATCTGCGTCGCTATCGGCAGCATTATGCGGCGTCACGATCACACGCGGATGCGCCCACAGTGGCGACGCCGCCGGCAATGGCTCTTGCTCGAAAACATCGAGCGTTGCCGCGCCCAACGTGCCGTCATCGAGACACGAGAGAATATCCGCCTCAACCTGCAAGCCACCGCGCCCTGCATTGATCAGCACCGGCGCACCCAACACGCCGTCGCGCGCCAACCCTTGGAACAGCGCACGGTTGAGCATGCCGCGCGTCTCAGACGTCAACGGCACCAGCACAACGAGAATATCCGTCGCCGCCAGAAACGGCGCGAGCCCAGTATCGCCCGCGTACGGTGTCACGCCCGCAGCAACCTTGCCGCTGCGACTCCAGGCCGCCACGCGAAACCCCAATGCCAGCAGCACATCGGCCG
>JANYHP010000550.1 GCA_025359005.1 Hyphomicrobiaceae bacterium
TCGCGGCCCGCCTGCCGGGTTGGAACCGCCTCCAAGCGGCCACGTCCTGGCTCGAACGCAACGGCCAGCGCCGCAGCGACGCCGGCGCAACGACGACGGCCGGCGAATAGAGCATCTCATCGTTAGTGCTGCCGCCACACACCGCGCGCCCGCCATCCCCGGATGGCGGGCGCATTTGTCAGGTGGCACGCGCGAGGAAATGCGCAACGCACCGATTGAACGCATCCGCGCGCTCGAAATATGCCGAATGCCCCGCGTCCGGGATGTGGTGCACACGCGCAGTCCGGCTGTGTCGCACGATCGCATCGGCGGCGAACGGCGGAATGACGAGATCCTCGTCGCCGGAAACGAACAGAACGGGACACTTCACCTTGGCAATGTCGGACGGCGGTCGCGTCCGCGCGTCGAACAGCCGCTTGCGGATCGCCATCTTGTCGAGCGACGCATTCATGTCGTCGATGTGGCGATAGAGCAGATGCAGCGCCGGCTGCTCGATGCCGAGGCGAGCGCCGCCGGCCACATGGATGTTGCGGCTGGCCAACTCCGCGCCGGTCGCCGTGCTCTGCGCTTGCCAGTCAGCAAGGCGCGCACTTTCCGGACCGTCGATGCGTGTGACGTCGAGCGTTCCGGTCGTCGCCGCCATCACAAGCGCGCGCACCTGCGCCGGATTGCTGATGGCATATTCCAGCGCGCCCCAGCCGCCCATCGATTGGGCGACAACGGCAACCGGGCCGAGAGCCAGGCTCTCGACAAGTGCCGCAAGGTCACCCGAAAAATCCTTGGGATCGGGACCGGCGGCCGGCCCGGTCGATGGTGCGAAGCCGCGCGCGCTCATGGCGACGCAGGTGTTGGTGGTCGAAAAGTACGCGACCTGCTGCCACCACGAGAGATGGTTGCCACCAAGACCATGCAAGAAAATGATCGGCGGACCGGCTCCGGTCACTTCGTAGGCCAGGCGGCAATTTGGACGTATGAGCAGTCCAAGCCGGCGCGACGGCAGAGATATCGCGGGGCGGCCGGTCATGTGTCATCACTCCAGAACGAATTTCGACGAACCGAGTTCTGCACGAACGCGGGCTGCCGCCGCCGTCATCGCGCGCAGTTTGCCCATGGCGACGGCGTGATCGAGATACTTCATGCCGCAATCGGGCGCGAGCACCAGACGGCGCGCGGGCACAAAGGCCAACGCCCGGCGCACGCGCTCGGCGACCACGTCGACCGTCTCGATCTCGGGCGTACCGAGATCGAGCACGCCGAGAATGATGTCCTTGCTCGAAAGATCGGCGAGGATGCCGACGTCCAGCTTCGGTTGCGCAGCTTCCAGCGAAACTTGGCCGACGCGCGTCCGCTCCAACTCACCGAGCAGGGAGTAGCCCGCAGGCTTGTCCTTGACCACGTAGGCATAGCCGAAGCACAAGTGCAAAGCCGTCGTCCCCTCGATACCGGCAAGCGCCGCGTCGATGGCGCCAAGGCCATAGCTACGCGCCGCATCGGGTTTGGATTGCAGGTAGGGCTCGTCGAGTTGCACGATGTCGACACCCACGGCCTTGAGAGCTGCAAGTTCGCAGTTGACCGCCGCGGCATAGGCGTGCGCCAACCGCTCGGGATCCTTGTAGTAGTCATCCTGCGCCAAAGACGTGAGCGTGAACGGCCCCGGCACGGTCACCCGGATCGGCCGCATGGTGAGCGATCGCAAGTGCCGCGCGGCCTCGGCGAGCGGACTGCGCTGCCACTGGATCGGCCCCACCACACGCGGCACGGCGACATCGCGGCCAAGTCGCGATTTTGTCATCCCCGGCCGGTCGAGATCGATGCCACCGAGCCCGGTCGCGAATAGATTGAAATAGCTCTCGCGGCCCACCTCGCCGTCCGTGACGATATCGATGCCGGTGGCTTCCTGGTCGAGCACGGCCAACCGCGCGGCGTCGCGCTGGCCGGCGCCAAGTGCCGCGCCACTCAGACGCCACACTTTTTCCATGCGCACGCGCGGCGGCAATTCGCCCTTCAGGATCGCCTTGTCGACCAGCCAGTCGGGCTGCGGGAAACTGCCCACCAGCGTCGTCGGCAACAGCGGCAGCGTGGCGGCCATCGCGGTCACTGTCCGCTTGCGGTGGTGCCTATCTTGGAGGGGTCGGCACCGACCCGGCCGGAGGTTTTGTCGGCCGCGCTTTCGACCGACAGCACGAAATTGAACTTGATGCTGTTGACGCCGG
>JANYHP010000569.1 GCA_025359005.1 Hyphomicrobiaceae bacterium
GCGCACCGGGCGCGAGCAGGACCTGGTGGATCTGATGGGCTCCGTCGCACCGCACTACGGTGACGATTGGTGGTTCAATGCCGACTACGCCATGGCGCTATCCGACAACGGTCAACAGGACCTGGCGCGACCAAAGATCGAGCAGTCGATGGCAACAAACCCGCGCAATGCCTGGGGTGCCCATGCTCTCGGCCACCTCTACTACGAGTGCGGCACCCACGATAGCGCAATAGCGTTCATGCAGTCGTGGCTACGGGACTATCCCAGGGATGGACTGTTGTGGGGACATTTGCATTGGCACGCAGCGCTCAGCCGGTTGCATGTCGGCGACTACGTGGAAGGCTTGAGACTTTTCAATGACGCGTTCGGAGCCGACGATTTCACGGGCCTGCCGCGCTTCAAAATCATCGACGCGGCATCGTTTCTCTGGCGCGCGGAGTTGGCGGGCCATCCGCGAGATCCCGATCGCTGGCGCAAGCTGCACGACTTCGGGCGGAAAATGTTTGTGAAGCCGAGCGCCCATCTGGTGGATTGGCATCTGGCACTCGTCGACGCGGTGATGGGCGATGGCGCCGCAACCGATGCGCGCATCAAAGGCATAAAAGACCTCGCTGACGCTGGCCGGTATCCGTCAGGTCAGATGGTTCCCGCGGTGTCGCGCGCGTTCGCAGCATTTCAACGCCAAGACTACGCCGGGACAATTTCGATCTTGGAGCCGATCTTTGCCGAGCGCGTCCGCATCGGCGGCAGTCGGGCGCAGCTCGACTTGGTCGAAGCCACGTTGATGAAGGCTTATCTCAGCCTTGGCCGGTTGGACGCTGTGAGCCGGCTCCTGGATCATCGCCGCCCAGGTCCGGGGCCAATCCCTTTGGCCGGAGTGCATCATGCCCACTGAAAAAAGCCGGCCATGGCGGGCCGAGCCAGCATCACGCGAGCGGCACGGCGAGTTCGAGGGCGTAGGGGCCGCCGCCGCGACCGGGGCGCGACGACAGCAGCACGAACTCAGACACCGTGAAGGCCGGAATTTTCAAGCCCCCCGTCTCGGCGAGAAACCGCGCCACCTGCGAGGCACGCGGGTGTCGCGCACGGGCCAGCGTGACGTGCGGCTTGAAGGCATGCTCCGGCGCGCCGAGGCCAACTGCGCGGGCAATGCGGTCGTGAGCGCGCTGCAGGGCGGCAAGCTCGGGTGTCTCGATGACGGCCGCGTACAGCACCCTCTCCCCCGTGCCGCCGAAGGCGCCGGTGCCTTCGATCGTCAGGGACAGCGGCGCCGCCTCGATTGCGTCCAGGTGCCCGGCGATCTCGTCGGCGATCGCGTCGGAGACGTCGCCGAAGAAGCGCAGGGTCAGATGCAGGTTATCCGCCGGCATCCAACGCGCGCCGCCGATCTCGCTGCGGATCAGCGAGAGTTGCGTGCGCGCCATCGGCGGGAGTTGTATCGCCGTAAATAGCCGAGGCATGGTCAGCCTTTTGTCTGCCGCCGCGCCTTGACGCGGGCGATGAGTGCCTCTGCCTGGGGCAGGATCGCTGCCGCCATGGCGGCCGTGCCGCGCGCATTGGGATGCAGGCCGTCAGCGAGGTTCAGTGCGGGCTTCAACGCGATCGCCTCGATAAAGAACGGATAGAGGAGCAGGCCATGCTTTTGGGCAAGGTCGGGGAAGATCGCGTCGAAGGGCTTGGTATAGTCCTCGCCGAGTGACCGCGGCGCCAGCATGCCGGCCAGCAGGATCTCGGCACCCTGGGCTTTCAGTGCCGTGATCATCGCCTCCAGATTGGCGCGCGCGGCCAGGGGCGACAGACCACGCAGCGCATCGTTGGCGCCGAACTCGAGGATAACGGCGTCGGTGTCGGGCGGCACAGCCCAGGCGAGGCGATCACGGCCGGCAGCAGTTGTATCACCGGAGACGCCGGCATTGATCATCTCGACGCGGTGGCCACGGGCGTCCAACGCACGCGCCAAGACGGCTGGGAAGGCATCCGCGGGCGGCAGCATGAACCCGGCCGTCAGGCTGTCGCCGAACGCCACGATCTTGATCTGCCGGTCGGCGACAGCCTGGGCCGCCGCATTGAACGCCGTCGATTGCCCCCCCATGTACGCTGCTGCCAATCCAGCGCGGAGTGCTGCCATAAGCCCCCGCCGGGACAGAATCGCCTTTCTGCCGTATTGCGTCGCCATGCCAGCCCTTCCGCTCCGCGCGTCGTCTGTCGACCTGTAGCGATCAGAACGGCCAAAGCAAGACCGGGCCACAGCAAGACCGGGCCAAAGCAAGACCGAGGACGCCCAGCGCAATGCAGACTGCCGCACGCCCCACCCAACCCGTCGTCCGCCTGACCGGCGTCGGCCTGACCTTGCAGAGCCGCGCCGGCGCCGTCGACATTCTCCGCGACGTCAGCTTCACGATCGAGGCCGCGACGTCGGTGGCCATCGTCGGACCATCCGGGTCGGGCAAGACGTCGCTGCTGATGATCATGGCCGGGCTCGAACGCGCCACACGCGGCACCGTCGAAGTGGTGGGCCGCAATTTCTCGACCTTGGGCGAAGATGACCTGGCCCGGGTGCGCGGGCGCGAGATCGGCATCGTGTTCCAGTCGTTCCATCTGGTGCCCACCATGACGGCGCTGGAAAACGTAGCGCTGCCGCTAGAACTCGCCGACCGCCGCGATGCCTTCGAAATCGCCGAGCAGCGCCTTGCAGCCGTGGGCCTTGCTGCCCGGCGCGAACATTTCCCGGCCCAATTATCGGGCGGTGAACAGCAGCGCGTGGCACTGGCCCGCGCGCTGGCGCCACAACCCAAGATCCTGTTCGCCGATGAGCCGACCGGCAATCTCGACGCCAAGACGGGCACCGCCGTCACCGAGTTGCTGTTTGACTTGCATCGGCAGAGCGGCACCACGCTGGTGCTGGTGACGCATGATGTGGGACTGGCGCGCCGCTGTGGCCGCATCATTCAGATGAGCGACGGTCGCGTCGCGGAGGATACACTGGCGAGTGCGCCGCGCCGCGAGGTCGCCGCGTCATGAGCGCCACGACACTGCCTGCAACAGGTGCGTCCGGCGCCCACCGCGTGCCGCTGGTCTTTCGATTGGCGTGGCGCGAGTTGCGCGCTGGCGGCCACGGGTTCGCAGTGTTCGTCGCCTGCATCGCGCTGGGTGTCGCCGTGATCACCGGCGTCGGTGCGCTGGGCGACGCGATCCGCTCGAGCTTCGAGAACCAAGGCGCCGTTTTGCTCGGCGGCGATGTCACGCTGGCCCGCCCGCACGCGCGCGCGACACCGGCCGAACGCGCCTGGATCGACGGGCGCGGCCGATCGAGCGAAGTCGCCACCATCCGCGGCATGGCCCGCCGCACCGACGGCGCCGAACAAGCCCTCGCCGAGGTCAAAGGCTTCGACGCCGCCTATCCCCTCGTCGGAACGCTCTCGCTGTCGGACGGCGCCACGCCAGCCAGCCTGCTCGCCAGCCATGGCGTCGCCGTCGAGCCGATCCTGCTCGACCGGCTCGGCCTCAAGCTCGGCGACCTGCTGCAGCTCGGCCACGTCCAGCTGCCGATCCGCGCGACCATCCTCGCCGAACCTGACAAGATCGCCGACCGCTTGAGCGTGGGCCCGCGCGTGCTGATCAGTGCGAAAGATCTGGAAGGCACGGGCTTCATCGACCCCGGTAGCCTCGTCACCTGGAAGTATGCGCTGGTGTTGCCACAAAACGCGCCCGCCGCGCTGGGCACGTTCCGCAAAAGTGTCGATGCAGACTTGCCGGAGGCTGGCTTCACCGTGCGCGACCGGCGCGATCCCTCGCCGCAGGTGTCCAAGACCTTGGAACGGTTGCGACAGTTCCTGACCCTGCTGGGGTTGACGGCCCTGCTGGTCGGCGGCGTGGGCGTGGCCAATGCGGTGGAAACTTTCATCGATCGGCGCCGCGCGGTCATTGCCACGCTAAAAAGTCTCGGCGCGTCGTCGGCCATGATTTTCAATCTGCATCTGGTGCAGGTCTTGGCGTTTGCGATCATCGGGACCGTCATCGGCTTGATCGCCGGCGTCGCCTTGCCGCTGCTGATCGTCTGGGGCGTTGGCGACGCGCTGCCCATCAAGACCGACATCGCAATCCGGCCGCAAAGCCTGGCGCTGGCGGCCTGCTTCGGCGTGCTGGTGTCGCTGGTGTTCACGCTGTGGCCGTTGGGGCGCGCCGAGATGATCCGGCCAGCGGTGTTGTTCCGCGACGAGGTGGCGCCGGACGCCGCCCGCCCACCGCGCCGCGTCATGATTGCGACCGCGCTGGCGATCGCGGTGCTGTTCGGGCTTGCCGTGCTCGGCGCCGAGGCCAAGCTGCTGGCGGTCTATTATTGTCTGGCCGTGGTGGCGGCGCTCGGCATCTTCGCCGGTCTCGGCTCGGCGATTTCTTGGGCCGCGCGGCGCGTGCCCCGACCGCGACGGCCTGAAATTGCGTTGGCGCTGGGCGACATCGGCGCGCCCGGCGGTCTTGCGCGGTCGGTCGTGCTGTCGCTCGGCACGGGCTTGTCGCTTCTGGTGGCGGTGGCGCTGGTTGATCGCTCCATTATCGGTGAACTCGAAGGCCGCGTGCCGGAGACCAGCCCGAATTACTTTATCCTCGACATCGCCAAGTCGGAGCTGCCGCAGTTCATCGATCTGGTCGCCCGGGTGGCGCCGGGCACGGAGGTGCATACCGCGCCCATGCTGCGCGGCCGCATCATCCGTATCGGCACGACGCCGTCCGACAAGGTCAAGGCCAAGCCGGAGCAGTCCTGGGTTTTGAACGGGGATCGGGGATTGACCTACGCCGAGACGGTGCCGGAGGGCTCGACCGTCGTCGAAGGCACTTGGTGGCCGGCCGACTACGCCGGGCCACCGCTGGTGTCTTTCGAGGCCGAGATCGCGCGGGGTCTGGGCCTCAAGATCGGCGATAGCGTCACCGTCAATGTGCTCGGCCGCAACGTGGAGGCCAAGATCGCCAACCTGCGCGACGTGAAGTGGGAGAGCCTCGCGCTGAATTTCGTGATGGTGTTCACCCCCAACACGCTGGCCGGCGCACCGCACAAGCTGCTGGCAACGCTGACCTTGCCCAAGACGGCCCCCCTGGCGCTGGAGGCCGAGGTGGCGCGCGCCATCGGCCGGGACTTCCCCGCCGCCTCCGCCATCCGTGTGAAAGATGCCATCAACCAAGTCTCGGCGATCTTCCTGCGCGTCATGACCGCCATCCGCGCCGCCGGCAGCATCACCCTGCTGGCGGGCGCCCTGGTCCTGGCCGGCGCCCTGGCCACCGCCCAGCGCCGCCGCATCAAGCAGGCGGTGATCCTCAAGACGCTTGGCGCCACCCGCGGCCGCATCCTGGCGACGCACGCGGCCGAATACGCCATTCTGGCGCTTTGCACCTCGGCGATCGCCACGCTGGTGGGGGGCGTTGCCGCCTGGATCGTCGTCACGCGGGTCATGAAGCTCGACTTCACGGCCAGCCCGATGGCAGTTGTGCAGGCGCTCGGGGTCGCCCTTGCTATGGTTGGGCTGTTTGGCGCACTCGGCACCTGGCGGGTGCTGGCGGCCCGGCCGGTTCCCTATCTCAGGTCCTCTTGAATATTCAGGGGGCGTTTCCCAGATAATTGTCCAAGTGGGTGCCGCCCGCTTGAATCCTGCCGGTCTTTACTGGCAGTGTCTGCCACCGGCACCATCGGGCAACAGCCCGATTCGGTTAGAACCTGAAGCAACCCAGGGAAGAGACACATGGCTCAGTATGATAACCGGTTCGCCCAGGGCGGGGCCATTGGCCGCGCCGATGCTGGCGTGGACGCAGGACTCCGCAGCTATATGCTCGGCGTCTACAATTACATGGCTGGCGGTGTCGCCCTCACGGGCCTCGTCGCCTACCTGATCAATGTGCTGTCGATCGCCCCTGATCGTGCCCATGCCGTATCCATGTACGGCAACAAGCCGCTCACCGCATTCGGCGACGCCCTCTACCACTCGCCGCTGATCTGGGTGTTGATCTTTGCGCCGCTGGCGTTCGTGTTTTTCCTCTCCTTCCGGGTCTACAAGATGAGCCTACCGGCGACCCAGCTCACCTTCTGGCTGTTCTCCGCCGTCATGGGCGCGTCGCTGTCGACGCTGCTGCTGCGCTACACCGGCCAGTCTGTCGCGCAGGTCTTCTTCATCACCGCGGCTTCGTTCGGCGCGCTCAGCCTTTACGGCTACACCACCAAGAAGAGCCTGTCCGGCATGGGTTCCTTCCTGATCATGGGTGTGGTCGGCCTCATCCTCGCCGGCGTCGTGAATATCTTCATGCAATCGTCCGCGCTGCAGTTTGCGATCTCGGCAATCGGCTTGTTCCTGTTCGCCGGCCTTACCGCCTATGACACGCAGAACATCAAGGACAACTACTACGCCGTCGCCCACGATGCGACGGTGATGGGCAAGTCGGCCATCATGGGTGCCTTGAACCTCTACCTGGACTTTATCAACATGTTCCAGTCGCTGCTTTCGCTGGTCGGCAACCGCGACTGATCTGCAACCGGGAATGGCTGCATCGCGGCTGTCTGCGCGAGGCCCCGCTCACCGGCGGGGCCTTTGTGCGTTTTGTTGGTCGGCTTTTGCCTTGACCCCGCCACCCGGTCGTTGCACCTGTCACCGTTCAGGTGCCAGCACAGGGTTTCAAACATGCCGCATTGCCGCTTGCTCGCCGCAGCCCTTGCCCTGCCGCTGATGGCGGCCAGCCTGCCCGCCTCCGCCGAGGAGGCCGCCAAGAAATTTATCCCAAAGCCCGCCAATTGCCAGAACACCTCCGGCCCCTTCGACAAATGGCTCGGCGGCGTGCGGGCCGATGCGCTCAAGCGCGGCGTCAAGGCACAGACACTGGCACTCGCCCTCGACGGCCTGACCGAAGACCGCGACATCATCCGTATCGATCGCGGCCAGAGCTTCTTCGCCCAGACCTTCCTCGAGTTCCAGGCCAAGCTCGCGACCGCCAATCGTGTCACCTCCGGCCAGCAGAAGATCAAGCAGCACGCGGCCCTGTTCCAACGCGCCGAAGCCGAATTCGGTGTGCCCGCTTCCGTCATCACCGCGTTCTGGGCGTTGGAAAGCGACTTCGGCTCCGGCATCGGCAAGCGCCCGGTGCTGCGCTCGCTGGCTACGCTCGGCTGGGATTGCCGGCGCGGCGAAATGTTCCGCGAGGAGTTGCTCGCCGCCTTGCAAGTCATCGATCGCGGCGACCTGCATCCGTCTGAGATGATCAGTTCCTGGGCGGGCGAACTCGGTCAGACGCAACTGCTGCCGACGCACTATCTCAAATATGCCGTCGACTACGACGGCGATGGCAAACGCAACCTGTTCAAGAGCGCGCCCGACATCATCGGCACCACGGCGAACTTCATCAAGGCGCTCAGCTGGACCGCCGGGCAGCCCTGGCTGGTCGAAGTGCGCGTACCGGCGACCCCGGCGTGGGAGAAGGCGGGGCTCGATCAGAAGCAGACGGCCGCCGCGTGGGGCAAGCTCGGTGTCACCCGCGCCAACGGCCAGCCCTTGCCGGCTGAAATGCTCGAGGTGTCGCTGGTGCTGTTGCAGGGGCGCGGCGGCCCGGCCTTCCTCGCCTATCCGAATTTCAAGATCTTCACCGAGTGGAACCAGTCGCTCAACTACGCCACCACCGCCGCCTATCTCGCCACCCGGATCGACGGCGCGCCGGCCATGGGGCGAGGCCCATCGCCGGCCACTCAGCTGCCGCCCGATGTCATCAAGGACCTTCAGGCTGCTCTCAATCGCGCCGGCTTCAACGGCGGCGAACCGGACGGCAAGCTCGGCTATGCGACGCGCGCGGCCATCCGCCAAGCGCAGGTCAAGGTCGGCTTGCCGGCCGACAGCTACCCCACGCTCGACCTTCTCGACCGGCTGCGTGCCAAAC
>JANYHP010000572.1 GCA_025359005.1 Hyphomicrobiaceae bacterium
GAGTTCTACACCGCTCGCATCGACAAGCCGGGGCGCCCCGCCGCCGATATTGTCGCCGAGGTCGTGGCCGAAGTGATCGCCAAGTTCCCGTGGCCGAAGTCGCAGCGCTGGGGCTCGGGCGACTTCCGCTGGGTCCGGCCGCTGCAATCGATCCTCTGTCTGCTGGGTGGAAAAGTCGTCCCCTTCGAGATTGGCGGGATCGCCTCGGGGAACCAGACCCGCGGGCACCGCTTTCACGGCAATGAGCCGTTCGCGGTGAAGAACTTCGAAGACTACGGAACCAAGCTCAAAGTGCACAAGGTTCTGCTGCCAGCATCGGAGCGCGCCCGCTGGATCGGTGAACAGGCACGCGCATTGGCCAAGTCGCACAAGTTGGAGTTGGTGGAGGACGAGGCGCTGACCAACGAGAACGCCGGACTTACCGAATGGCCAACGGTGCTGATGGGCACCTTCGATCGTGCGTTTCTCGAAGTTCCTGGCGAGTGCCTGACCACGTCGATGAAGGCGCACCAGAAATGCTTCTCCTTGCGCGATCCGAAAACGCGGACGCTGACCAACCGCTTTCTGCTGGTCTCCAATCTGATCGCCGCCGACGAGGGCCGGCAGATCGTATCGGGCAACGAAAAGGTGATCCGCGCACGGCTGGCGGACGCAAAATTCTTCTGGGATCAGGATCTGAAGCGCCCGCTTGACGAGATGGCGCAGAGCCTCGCCGCGATCACGTTCCACGACAAGCTCGGTTCGCAAGGTGACCGCGTCGAGCGCATTGCCGAGTTGGCGCATAGCATCGCTGGCGCGGTTGACGCCGACCCGGCCGACGCGCGCCGTGCAGCGCAACTGTGCAAAGCCGATCTCGTCTCTGGAATGGTTGGCGAGTTCCCCGAGCTGCAAGGGCTGATGGGGCGCTATTACGCAGAAAAGGCCGGCACCAAGTCGGAAATCTCCCGCGCCATCGAGCAGCATTACAAGCCGCGGGGGGCCGGCGACACGGTGCCCAAAGCCGAAGACGGTGACGCGGTGGCGATCGCCGTGGCGCTCGCCGATAAGCTTGATACGCTGGTCGGCTTTTGGGCCATTAAAGAAAAGCCCACCGGCTCCGGCGATCCCTATCAGTTGCGCCGCGCGGCGCTGGGCGTGATCCGTATTTTGATTGAGAACGACGAGCGGCTTCGTTTGATCGGCGTCATCAGCCCGCTCTTTGAAAAATTCGATCTTGCGCTGATGAGGACAAAGCTCGCGGCGCGCAACGAATTGGTCAAGAAGGCGGGCGTTGGTCCGGCGGCGATGGCTGAAGCCAATTTTATCGGGGTGACGCCGTTCGATGGACAACGCGCCGACGTCCGCGCACTTGACCTCCTCGCCTTCTTCGCCGAGCGGCTGAAGGTCTACCTGCGCGACAAGGGTGCGCGGCACGACTTGATCGACGCGGTGTTCGCGCTGCCCGGCCAGGATGATCTGGCGCTGATCGTCAAGCGCGTGGAGGCGCTGGGCGCGTTCCTCAAGACCGACGACGGCGCGACCCTGCTGGCCGGAGTCAAGCGCGCGGCTAACATTCTCGCGATCGAGGAAAAGAACGATAAGATCAGCCACGCCGGCACCCACGATCCCAAGCTGCTGGCGGAGCCGGCGGAGAAGGCGCTCGCCAAGGTTCTCGCCAGTGTCAGCGCCGATACGGTGGCAGCGATCAACGTCGAGAATTTCACCGGCGCCATGAACGCGCTGGCCGAATTGCGCGGCCCGGTCGATGCCTTTTTCGCCGATGTCACGGTTAATGCCGACGACGCCACGCTGCGCCTGAACCGGCTCAAGCTGCTGTCGGAGATCCGTGCCACCACCCTCGACGTCGCCGATTTCTCCAAAATCGCCGGCTGAGTGTGGGTCGGGCGGCTGAGTTCGTGCCCCGCGATAGGCACCATGGCCGGCCCCACGTCGCAGAGACAGGCGACCCCCGGGCGCAAGTGGCCGCGTTGGCGTTGTTGTTCTGCAGGGCCTGCAAATCTCAAGACACGCGGCGCGGTTCTGAAGCGGTGGTGTTCGCATCAACACATGCGTCACGCGGCGCGTCGGGTTTAGCGCTCGTCAGCGGCGCGACCACTTTGAAGCCCTTCGCGGGGGAACCTGACACCCCCGCCTGCCAGCGGTACAAAGCACGCCGCACCGCCATATCAGCCTGCCGCGGCGCGCAGCTGTAGCGGCGGTGCTGGAAAAACCGGGCTGAGCGTTGTGGCAGTCAGACCCGGGAACGTCCGCAGTTGTCACAAGACCAGCCGTTGCCGTGTGTGGAACAGGTCTGGGCGGAGGTTGACGCGTTAGGCTCTAAACCGACATCGTTGCATTGAAGAAAATTGCTCCACCACTCATTCGATCACCTCGTGGGCGGTGCCGAGCAGCGCTTCCGGGATCTTGATGCCGAGCGCGCTGGCTGTCTTCAGGTTGAGCGTCAGCTGGAACGTGGTCGGCTGCTGAACGGGCAGGTCGGCCGGCTTCTCGCCTTTGAGGATGCGCGCGACATAGCCGCCGGCCAGTGCATAGGTGGCGGGTATGCTGGGGCCGTAGGCGAGCAGGCCGCCAGCGCGGACGAACCGGCCGTCCAAGCTGCCATCGGGAAGTTTGTAGCGGGCCGTCAGGGTGGCGATTTGTGATCGCCGGCTTCCAAGGTACGGATCGGGGCCGATCAGCACGGCGGCGGCCGGCCAGCGCGCGAGCGCCTCGAATGCCACGTCGATCTCGGCGATGGACGTGGCGTTGAAGACCTGGACCTCGAGCCCCAGGGTGCGCGCAGCTTCAATTGCATTTTTGATGAATGGCCCACTGGCAGGGTTATTGGACGGATTGACGAGTAGGGCGATGCGCTTTGCCGCCGGCACAATTTCGTGCAGCAACGACAGGTTCTTGCCAACCAGGTCACCGACCTGACTAAAGAACCCGGTCGCGTTGCCGCCCGGCCGATTGAAGCTGGCCACCAAGCCGATCTGGACCGGGTCGACGCCAGAGGTGAACACGATCGGTATGGTCTGGGTCGCGCGCTTGGCCGCGAGCGCTGCCGGCGCGCCACCGGCCACAATGACAGTTACAGTCTTGCTGACGAGCCCGGCGGCCCCTGCCACAAGGCGTTCGGTGTCGCCACTGTCCGGGCTGTAGTCGATGCGTACGTTTTTGCCCTCGACGAAGCCCGCTTCCGCAAGCGCTTTGCGCAGGGCGGCAGCGTTGTCGTCATCCCCAAGTGGTCGGCCGCTCAGAAAGCCAACGACGGGCATGGCGGACGTCTGGGCGTGCACATAGAATGGCCACGCGGCAGCCGCGCCGCTCGCCAGTGCGATGAAGTCGCGGCGCTTCATATTGCCCCCAGCAACGGCAACAAGATTCATGAGATTCATGGAAATTTGTTCGGGCATAGCACGAATCGGTGCTCATTGTTATTTTCAACAAGGCGCCGCGACCTTTTCTCCAGTTGGAGGTGTTACCGATGCGGCCTTGAATGACCAAGCCTGTCCCCCTTGGTCCGGCTCGATTTCAAAAGACGAACCAAATTACGAGCGATTGGCATATTCGCGTGCACGGAACGGCCAGCGTACGATGGCGCTCCGCACCGCGCAGGACCCCGCTAACATCCCGGCACCAGCGACCCGGGGATGGAGCGGGAGTTGCCGCGGAATTCGGCGATGACGGCGCCGTGCTCATCGCGCACGGTCACGTCGTAAATGCCGGAGCGTTCACCGCGCTGGCGTTCGCGGGCCTCGGCCGTCAGCATCATGCCAAGTCTGCCCGGCGCAAGGAAAGTGATCTGGCAATTCTGCGCCACATGGCGCTGGCCACGGCTGTTGCAGGCAAACGCGAAAGCGCTGTCGGCGAGCGTGAAGATGAAGCCGCCGTGCGCGAGGCCATGTCCGTTGACCATGGCTGAAGTGACCGGCATCTCCAGCACCGCCACGCCCGGCTCGACGCGCACCAGTCGCATGCCAAGTCCACTCGAGGCTTGATCGTCGGCCCACATGGCGGCCGCTGATTTCTGCGCGATCTCCTGCGCGCTCATCATTTCAGCCATCGTGCTCAGCTCCGGCCCTTGAACACCGGGGTGCGCTTTTCGAAGAAGGCTGCGACGCCCTCGGCGTAGTCGGGCGCGGAGGCCAACCGCTGCTGCACCGTGCGCTCAACTTCGAGCTGTTCGGCCAGGGTATGGGCTTCTGCTTGTGTCAGGACATCGCGGATGGCGATCAGCGCGCTGGTCGAACCGGTGGCGAACTTCTTCGCCATAGCTTCTGCGGTGGGCATGAGCGCCGCGTCGTCAACGGCCTTGTAGATCAGCCCCCAGCTCTCGGCGGTGGCCGCGTCTATGGGCTCGGCGAGCATGGCGAGTGCGCGCGCACGTGCCGGCCCAACCAGCCGTGGCAAGGTCCAGGTGCCGCCCGCATCGGGGATCAGCCCGATCTTGGCGAAGGCTTGCAGAAACTTCGCCGACTTCGCCGCAAGTACGATGTCGCAGCCGAGTGCGAGGTTCGCGCCGGCGCCTGCAGCGATCCCGTTGACGGCGCAGATGACCGGCACGGGAAAGGTTGCGAGGCGGCGGATCAGCGGATTGTAGTGCAGCCCCAACGTATCGTTGATGTTTGGCGCCGCGCCGGCCTTGAGGGTGACGGCGCGGTCACCAAGATCCTGGCCGGCGCAGAAGCCGCGGCCAGCACCGGTGAGGATCACGGCGCGGCACGATTTGTCCGCCTCGGCGGCGTCCAGAGCTTGCTTGAGGTCGGCGTGCTGCTCGACGTTGAAGCTGTTGAGCTTGTCGGGCCGGTTGAGTGTGATGACATGATAGCCGTCGCGCGGCGCAGACAGGACGGTGGCGGCGTGTGCAGACGACATGGCGGCTTCCCCAGGGCAAGTGTGTTTGCAATCGATGCTGACACAGTTAGCCCACCCGAGCCAAGCGGCAGCGATGCGCCGCCGGCTTCCAGCTACTCCCGCGCGGTGCGCAGGTTGGTGGCGTCCCAGAGGCGGACGGTGCCGTCCTGCTCGGCGGTGGCGAGCCGCCGACCGTCGCCCGCAAAAGCCAGGATGTGCACGCTGGCGGATCGCTGGGCGGCGCTGGCGAGCAGGCGGCCGCGCTTGGCGTCCCAGATTTTAAGAATACCGTCGGAGCCGATGGATGCGAGCGTATCGCCGGACGGCGCATAGCTTAGCGCGGTGACGGGGCCGGCGTGCGCCTGGATGCTGCGGACCAGCTTGGAGGACGCCGTCGACCACAACCGGATCTGACCGTCGGCGCTGGCGGAGGCGAGCGCGCGACCATCGTCGGTGCCGTCGAGCGCGGTGATGGCCGCCTGATGGCCCCGATAGCTGCGGATTGGCGTCAGTCCTTCGGAGTTGGCGAGCCGGATCGTTCTGTCGGTCGTCGCATAGGCAACGGCATCGCGCGCGGGGACGCGGACCAGCGTGGTCACGCTCGTGCCGGTGGCGTCGCTGACCTGCACAGGCGTGGCCGGCGATTTCATACTCCAGACCGCGAGGCTGCCATTGCGGCTGGCGGCAATGAGATGATCGCTTTCCGGAGCGAAGGCGACGGCGGTGAGCGGATCGCTGCCGCGCCGGTAGATGCCGATGCGGTCGCCCTTGTCGATATCCCACAGCGACAGCGTCCCGTCGGCGTGACCAGTGAGTGCCCGGCTGCCTTGTGTGGCGAATGCGGTGGCGGGTCCTTCCGGCAGGGCAAGTTTCATGAGCTGGGCGCCCGTCGCCGCGTCCCAGATGCGCAACGATGCGTCGGCGCCGACCGTGATCACGCGGCGGCTTTCGGTGGTGAACTGCAGCGCCTTGACGGTGCCGGTCGGGCCGACCAGTTGCTGGCTGGCCGGCTGCACGGTGGCGGCCACGTCGCCGCGGAGTGACGGCGTCGCGGCGGGTGGCGGCGCAAGCGCCGGACGGGGTGCGGTGGAGGCTGAAGGTTGCGCCGGGCGCAGCGGTGGTCCGTGATCCTGATAGACCGTGAACAGGCTGGCGACCGCGACGCCTATGGCGAACTTGAAGATCAGCCCACGCCACGGCGTCCGCAGGAAGAACCACGTCCGGCGTTGTCGCCGGGGCTTGCGACGTTCGATGGGTTGCGGCAGCGGCACAGCGGCCTTTGTTTCGGTAACCGGGGCGGCGACCGGTGCGGGCAAAGCGACAATCCCTGCCGGCGTGGGCGCTGCCAGCGCGCGTTGGATCGGCTCAACGGCGGCGACCGGGTCGCGGCGCGATGCCGCCGGCTCGGGGGCGGCCCCATAGCCGAGACCGAACCGCTGTTCGCCGTCGTCGCGGGCGGGCGACTCGGGTGCGGCGACGGCTGCAACCTGGGCAGGCATCAGCGCTGCTCGCATGGTCTTGGCGGCCTTGGCCGACCGGACGGCCGGTTCGGCGCGCTGGCCCTGGCGCAGGCCGTCGAGAAAATCGAGATGCTGGCCCGGCGGCTGCGGGGCATCCGGCGGGGGTGGCAGGATGACCTCTGTCGCTGCGTGCACGTGCAGCGCTTCCACGCTCGCCTCGCGCTTCAGCCCCAGCACTTCGCCGATGCGTGCACGGGCCGGCTTGGCCGCTTGGGGTTTGGGATCGGGCGCGAGCAGGGCGCCGCGCCATTCGGCGATCGACTGCGGCCGCTCGCCCACCTCCAGCAACAAGGCCTTGTCGAGGGCTGCGAGAAATCCCGCGCGATAGCTGCCGATCGCCGCATCACGAGCGGAGACGTATTCGTCACGCACCATGCGCGAGGGCGCGTCGGGCGGGCGCTTGCCGGTAACAGCCTGATAGAACGTCGCCGCCAGCGCATAAATATCCGTCCACGGCCCCTGCTGGCGCGAGGTGGAGGCGTACTGCTCGTAGGGACTGTAGCCCGGTTTCACCAGCGCGCTGACGGTGCGCGACTGCGGCCCGATTTCTCCGCGCGCGGAGCCGAAATCGATCAGCACCGGCGACTTGTCTTTTCGCACGATGATGTTGTCGGGCGCGATGTCGCGATGTAGGAACTCGCCTTTGTGGATCAATTCCAGCGCGTCCAGTAGGGGCGCGAGCAGCGCGTCCAGCTCGGTTTGCCGCGGTGCGCGCCCGAGACCGCGCAGCCACGCTTTGAAGCTTCCGCCCTCTTCAAACTGCAGCACCATATAGCCGGTGTTGTTGGCGCGGAAATAGCGGTAAACGCGAACGATGTTGGGGTGGTCGAAGCGCGCCAGCGTTTGCGCTTCCTCGATGAAGCGTTCGAGGCCCCACTTGTAGTCAGCCGCGCAATCCTTCGAGCGCGGAAAAGCCTTCATTTCGTCCTTGCGGGCGGCGTAGTCGGTGGGGAAATATTCCTTGATCGTCACCTGCCGCGCCAGCGCTAGTTCGTCGGCAAGATAGGTGATGCCGAAGCCGCCCGCCCCCAACACCTTCTTGATGCGGAAGTCGCCGGCCAGTTCAGTGCCGCTCGGAAGGGCGACCAGATTACTCAATCGATAGCCTCCCCGCTCGCATTTTAGCCGGCACGGGCCGACTCACACCCTGATCAGAGAGGCATGCAAGAATATGGCGGAACAATGGGCTTTGGGGTTGCGTATTGGTGCGGCCATCGAGTGGTGGGGCGCGCCGGACGGCCACGGTGTTGCCGTGATGACGCGCAAACGTCACATTCGAACTACAGACGGTGGCCGGAGGAGGCAGGCATGGCAGACAGGGATGGTGATGGGGCCGATGCGGCCGGTGGGCGTGGT
>JANYHP010000577.1 GCA_025359005.1 Hyphomicrobiaceae bacterium
TCGAAGGTGATGCGGCGGGCGTTGGAAAGGCCGGGATAGGCGCGGCAAGCAGCCATCAATTCGGCGATGGGGTAGCGTTTGTTGATGGGCACCAGTTCGTCGCGCAGGGCGTCCCGCGTGGCGTGCAATGAGATCGCAAGCATGGTCGCGGCCTCCTGCCCCCAGCGCGGGATCTCGGGGACGACACCGGAGGTGGACAGCGTGATGCGGCGCTTGGAGACGGATAGCCCGTTGCCATCGGCGGCAACCGCCATGGCGCGCCGCACGTTGTCGAAATTGTAGAGCGGCTCGCCCATACCCATCAGCACGATGTTGGTGATCTTGCGGTCGCCGATAGGCAGCAGACGGCCGTCGCCCGGGGGCGTGGCACCCGGCCAATCACCGATGCGGTCGCGGGCCAGCAGGATCTGGCCGACGATCTCCTCGGGCTCGAGATTGCGCACCAACTTCTGCGTGCCGGTGTGGCAGAACGAGCAATTCAAGGTGCAGCCGACCTGGCTGGAAATACACAGCGTGCCGCGATCGGACTCGGGAATATAGACCGTTTCTATTTCGGGGGCGTGGGTCTCGTGGCCGCGCCGGGGCAGTCGCAGAAGCCACTTGCGCGTGCCGTCGACGGAGATCTGCTCGGAGACGATCTCGGGGCGCGCGAGCGTATAGGCCGCGGCTAATGTTGCGCGCAGGTCCTTGGATACGTCGCTCATCTGGTCAAAGGACGTGACGCCGCGGACGTAGATCCAGCCCCACAGCTGGTTGACGCGCATGCGCCGCTGCTTTTCGGGCACGCCGATGCGGCCCAGCGCATCGGCGAGCGCGCTCCGATCCAGGCCGGCTAAGGTCGGCGCGGCGGCGTTAACGTCGATTTTTGTTATTCCGGCCAGAGCCGCGTTCAACACCAGAACCATCTGAGGCGTGCCAACTTCCGTTAACGATGCGTGGGAAGCCCTGTGTTTACAGGCTTTTTCGGCGAACTCCAAGCAACTCATCGCCAACATCAATCCGAAAACCAAGAAAACCGGCTGGAAATTCGAATAAAATTGCGCCGATTATTTCAGCACTTCAGCAAAGGAATTGCGGCAATTCTGAACGGGTCGTGAAGCACAGTGATCGCTTTCGCAGCAATTCGAAGGCAACCGGCGATAAGCCACCGGACCAAGACCACAGCCACGACGGTCGAGGCATTTTCAATCTGGCAGCTAGGAGCAGCCCCCCATGCAGATCAACCTTCCCGGCAGCGGCTCGGTCATCGCGCCCGTCCACAGCATCGCCGCGACCAGCGGCATCCAGTACTTCGGCGAAGGCAGCATCTTCGACGGCACGTCCACAGGCGGCAACATTGTCGAAGACGGCTCGAAAGCCGACGTCAATTATCTGGGCAGCAACTTCGGTGATATTATCAGCGGCGGCTCGGGCAACGACACGATCGACGGCTGGAAGGGCAATGACCTGCTGTACGGCGGCAAGGGCAACGACACCGTCAAGGGCGGCTCGGGCAGCGACACGATCATTGTCAGCTCCGGCAATGACGTTTACTCCGGCGGCAACGGCGGCAGCGGCGCCGGCGGCATCGACACGCTCGACTACTCGCTGATGAAGGGCAACCTGACGCTCGATCTCGGCCACCACACGGGCTCTGTCGGCAGCGGCAATTCCTACAACACGCAATCCGTCGCTGGCTTCGAAGTCATCGTCGGCACGACCAGCGGCACCGACCACGTGCGGGGCGACCATTGGGCCAACACGTTCGTCAGCGCCGGCGCCGACAACACCTTCCGTGGCGGGCTCGGCAACGACGTGCTCATCGGCGGCACGGGCGTCGACACCTACGTGCTGACCAAGAAAGACCTGGCGGATGGCTCGACCAAGTCCTTCTACAACTTCGAAGTCGGTCACGACAAACTCGACGTCTCCAACTTCCTCAAGGGCAGCGCAACCGCCGACCAGGTGTTCCGGTTCGTCGACATGAGCAACGGCGACAGCGGCCACTCCACGCAGGTGCAGGCGCTCGTCGGCAAAAACTGGGTGAACATGATCAACCTTGTTGGCGTCGACCAGACCAATGTCGGTGCCGATCATCACCACCTGACGCTGCACGACCTCGGCATTCTCTGAGTTCGCACACGCTCGGCCGTCTGCGGAGGCGGTTCGTCTGGGCTCAAGGGGCATCCTGGAAACGGGGTGCCTCTTTCTTCGTCCCGCAACCGTCAATCAGGCAAACCGGAGGCGATCATGCCGGCACGGATCTTGGCGATTTGATCGGGCAACAGATGCGGCACGGAGGGTACGAAGTCCTTGCTGATCGTCCAGTCCGGCTGCCACTGACGCGTGAGCGCGATGTGTTTGAGCGCCTCCTCGTGCTGTCCGAGCTGGGCCAATGAGGCGCCTAACAAGCGGCGCGGAATGGGGAAGTTCGGTGCGGAGTCGACGATTTCACAAAGAATTGTGGCCGCCCGGTCGAAGCGCCCCAGCACGAAGTTGGCCAAACCCAAGAAATAGCGCGAAATGTTCGGTGCAAAGGGATCGACGCGGCGCAGCATCTCGCCCTCTTTCACCGCCTCCTCGGCGCGGCCGGCGGCTAGACAGACGGACGTAAAGCGCCAATCGGTGAAGTGCGGGTTGCGCTTGCGGGCAGACTTGTACTCGGAATAGGCCCGGTCGCGACGCTGGAGAAATGAAAGAACGTGCGCGTATTGAGCGCGTGCAACGAGATCCTCCGGTTCCAGGCGCAGCGCTGTTTCGACGGCAGCGAGCGCCTTCGCCAACGTGGCCGGATTCAAATATTCGTCGTCGATCTGCATCGCCCACTTGGTCGTGTACGTTCCCGACAGTAGCGAATGCGCCCGGGCGAGTGCCGGCTCCAAGGCGAGGCACTCGGCGATCAGCGCGCGGCATTCATCAATCCGGGCGCCAGACAGATTTGCCATCTGCAGTTCCTGGGCGAACGCCTTGAAGGCGTCGACGGCGCGCAGATAAATGTCGTAGGCCTGCCACTTCTCCGGCGGTTTCGATCGCGAGCGCTGGCGCTCGGCAACGCTGACCTGGCAGGCCAGGATCGGCGTGATGGTGCCCACCAATTCATCCTGGATGTCGAAGATATCCTCGATTTTCCGGTCGTAACGCTCGGCCCAGATATGGCTGCCGTCCTCGGTGTTGATCAACTGTGCGGTGAGGCGGACGCGGTCGCCGGCGCGGCGGGTGCTGCCTTCCAGAACGTAGCGTACGCCAAGTTCGCGGCCGACGGTGCGCACGTCGACCGCGCGGTTC
>JANYHP010000590.1 GCA_025359005.1 Hyphomicrobiaceae bacterium
GTCAGATGCAAAAGCTGCACTAGAAACCTAATGTTGCTAGTGTTCCTTATGGCGCTGACATTTGCTCACCAACATGCCGCGAAGGGAAGCAAATGTCAGCGCCGGAACACTAGCAGCGAAGGCACGGCAGGGCTTGGCGAAGTGAACGAAGTTTGAGTGGATTTTTGCACAAATTTGCTGGAAAATCTCAGAAACGTCGGAGATTAGTGCGAAATATGGACAAGATCGACAAGAAGCTCCTGGGGCTTCTGCAGCGAGACGGGCGCCTCTCGGCCGCAGAGATGGGGACGCAGGTGGCGCTATCGCCGTCGGCCTGCCACCGGCGCGTCAGGCAGCTCGAGGCGGATCTGGTCATCACCGGGTATGGCGCGCGCGTGGACCCGAAGGCGGTGGGCTATGCCATGCAGCTCTTTATCGAGGTGACGTTGTCATCACAGAAGGCCAGCGAACTCGATGCCTTCGAGAAGGCCGTCGCGGGCGTGCCGGAGATCGTCGAGTGCCACTTGATGGCGGGCGGCACGGATTATCTGTTGCGCGTCGTCGCCCGCGACGTCGACGACTTCGAGCGCATCCACCGCGTGCGGCTCGCCAAGATGCCCAATATCGCGCGCATGCAGTCGCGCCTGATGCTGCGCACGGTCAGGGCATGGACAGGGTATCCGGTGGGGTAGGCTGCTTACAGCATGTTGTGGCTGCCATCGCAGAAGGGCATGTCGTCGGACGCCTTGCAGCCGCACAGATTGTAGACGGCGGTCGTCTCGGCGGTGAATTTGCGGGGCTGGAACGTCGAGCCCTTGTGGCTTCCGTCGCAGAACGGCTGCTTCTTGGAGTGGCCGCAACTGCACCAGAAATAATCCTTGCCGGCTTCGAGCTGGACTTGGAACGGGCCCTTCTGGGCGATTTTAGGTTCGTCGGACACGGACGGGCTCCTGCTGCGTTTGGGACTGAGTGCCCGTGGTAGGTGAGGGCTGCGGAGGCTGTCAACTCGTGCTGTCAAATGCCAGCAGTTCTCACTGTGGCCGGAGGAAGCCTCGGGTGTGGGGCGCAATAGGCCACTTCGGCCGTATTGCGCCAAGTGCCGGACAAGTCGACCAACGCTGAAACCTCGCTCGTCCCGGCGCAATACGCAAGAAGTAGGCACTTGCACCCTACAGGTCGCGACCAACCCGCCGCGGAAAGAGGAGCGTAATGTCACATTGAGAATTGCTGGTTAAATGGCGGCGTGGGCGCGGTCGTCACAGCGAGGTCCGGCGAAGGTCGCGCTGTATGATCGGCATGCCGGGGGCTGGTTTGCAGGTGGATGTGGTGCCGTCCCACAGGCCACTTGCTTCAGTGCACGCCCGGACCAGTCCTAGTCGATGCCGTTGGACGAAGAACAGCCCGGCGAGAACGACGGCCGCCACCATAACGATGCGGCCGCGCGTCATGGCGTGTTGCCTGGACTGGTGGGGCCAAATCGGCCGCGCCAAGAGGGCAGGGCGCCAGCGAAGGGGAGCCTGTCTGCCTCGTAGATGCCGCGGGCAATGGCGCGGGCGAGACAATCCCCAGCGGCAGCGCCGATCTCGGTCAGCGCCAGACCTTCGCCGCCGACTGGCAATGGCTTTCTGAGAGTGGCGCAGGCGAACACCGTATCCCCGTCCATCGGCGCATGCGCCGGGCGGATGGCGCGCGCCAGTCCGTCGTCGGCCATGATGGCGAGCCGTTTGGCCTGGGCCTTGGTGAGCACGGCGTCGGTGGCGACGAGAGCGATCGTCGTCGAGGGCGGCGCACCACCTTTGATGCGGAGCCGCAACGCGGCGGGATCGAGCTTGGCCGGCATGCCGAGGCCGCCGAACTCGCCGGCTTGCTCGACGTGCGATGCCCAGAAATGCGGGCCATCGCCGACCGTCGCGCTGCCCACTGCGTTGACGACGACGAGTGCGCCCACGGTGAAGCCCAGCGGTGTGCGCTGGCTGGCCGAGCCGAGGCCACCCTTGAGCGTGGCGGTCGTTGCCCCATAACCGCCGCCGACGGTGCCGAGCGCAAAGGCGCCCGTGCCGGCGGCTTCGGCCGCGTGCCGGCCGAGATCCCAATAGGGCGGCGCCATGCCCCAGGACTTGTCGCCGCCGTTGAGCAGGTCGAACGTGATGGCCTGGGCGACGATCGGAATGACCGCCTCGCGAATGCGGATGCCGATGCCGCGGCCAGCCAGCACGGCCATGACGCCGCCGGCGGCATCAAGGCCAAAAGCGGAACCGCCCGAGAGCACGAACCCGTGCGCGCCTTCGACGGCCATCTCCGGCTCGAGCAGGGCGGTATCGCGACTGCCCGGCGCGCCGCCGCGGATGACAACGGACGCGGTGCTGGCGCCGTCGACGAGGGCCACAGTGACGCCGGTGGCGCGCCGCGGGTCGTGGGCATTCCCGACGCTGATGCCGGGCACGTCGATGATGAGATTGTGCGAACCGATGATTTCAAGCACGCCGGCAGGTATCCGTTGGCTGATGGGAGCGCTGGATGTCTAGCCGGGTTTGCGCATGAAGGCGACCTGCAGCGGTGTACCGGGCACAACATCGCGCGACGTGCCGAATGATGCGGTGCGATAGCCGAGTGCTTCGGCAGCCGGTGCCAGCGCCACGGGCACGATTGCAGAGAAGCGTGCAAAGCCGTGATCGGCAGCGTCCTGCTCGGCGTGGGCCATCATGCGACTACCGATGCCGATGCCTTGGAAGAGGGGGAGTACGAACAGTGCGCTGATGCGGGCGGAGTGGCCGCGATCGTCGCTTGGGCTCCAGGCGCATGTGGCGACCAGATCACCGTTGAGCAACCCAACGTACGTCCGCTTCGACGCCAGCTCTGAGACATAGGCGACGGTGTAGATTTCCCTGATGCTGCGCTCGGCATCCGCTGCCTCGATCAGGCGGTCGACGAGGCTGCGCGCGGCAGAGGCGTGGATGTGGCGAATGGTCGAATAATCGTCCAGGCTGGCGAGCCGAATGCACACGCCGGGGCCGCTCATTATGTCAGAACTCGGCTGTCCATCCTGCATTCTGCATCCAGATCAACCAACGACGCCGGACTGGGCTCCTGCTGCATGTCAGAGCGGGCCGCACATCGCGATGCAAACCCACCATGACGGCGCTACGACCAAGTTATGCACCGGCGCAACAAATCTTATGAAGTGTTGCTTTTTTCCCTTGCAAAGGGAAGGCATGATTTCCGAGGGGCAGATCGGCCTGTAAATCAAATGAGGACAGACCGCCCTCAGGGCAGCTTGGTCGCCGCGCGGACGGCACCGGGTGCGGCCGGCACCGCCTCGGCCTTTTTTTCTCCCGCCGCGGGGACGTATTCGGCTTCCTTGCAAGAGCAGCCGGCTACATATTCCTTGGTGTATTTGAACGCGCTTCTGAGGCTGGTGTAAGGGGTCTGGGATTTGACCGACACGGCCTGCCGGATGTCAGCCCCGGGGTTCTGGTGGTAGTAGAGTTCAACGGGGGCCGCGCAGCGCGATTGGCACTGGTCTGAATCGCGGCCGAAGTGGTTCGGCAACGTCGAGAAACTCACCGGGAAAAAGAAGCCGTCGCAAAGCCTTACGCACACGGTGCGATAGGTCGCGAAGGGCAGCGAGCCGAACGTATTCTCGGTCTTTGGACCGTCGTCCTCCGACAGACCGAACACCGAGCCGCCTTGGTCGCGCTTGCGGGCTTCCTGAACGTACTGGGCGCCGCACCCGTTGCGGGCGAGTTCGCGGATGATGTCGTCCTGGTGCGTGCGCTCAGACGACCCTTCGGCCTGCTGGCGAAGGCTCGACAACTCCGACAGGCGGCGCTTCGCCGTCTCCAGCTGATTGACGGCTTGCACGCATTGTGGCGTTCGACGCAAGGTCTTGGAGAACAGAAAATATTCGTAACAGTCACCGCGATCGAGTTGGGCTTGGGCCTGCTGCGCCGTGCGGTCGGTCAGGCGAATTTCGTCTTCGATCTTCGGCACCTGGCTGCGACCCTGATTGCCGCGCTGCCCTTCAGAAACGAGTCGCTGTTCGAGCTGCACGCAGATCGGGCCGGTGCTTCCCCCCGAACGTCCTGCCTGGGACTGGGGTGGCAGCGGCTGCGTGGCTGGCGGAATGGGGGCAGGCGGAGCGCGATATACGGGCGCCGGGGGGCGGGGCGACTCAGATGCTGAGAATGGCCACCAGCCCTGCGCCGCGACCGGAAGCGCCTGAGAACCGTCACGGTCGCAACGGCCAGCACGCGAAGTAGCGCGCGCCCATGCGGCAGGTCCAGCACTTGTCTCGGCGATGTCATTACCACTCCCGTGCGCCGAACCGTCTCAGGCTTGGCCGGCACCGCGCACTGTGATGGGCGCCACCCAGGTTCGGCTCGAACCTGCGGACACCCTGCGCACCATAGTCCCAAGGGGCGTACTCGCGTTCGGCCTACGGGGTCAATGCAGCGCAAATACGGCGTGGCCGCTGATCCACAGGCGACGCCTGTGCGGTGCCACACTAGCTCGGCGCTCAGCTCAGCCATCCAGCGAGCGCAAGGCCGGCGAGCGCCAAGGCGGCGACCCAGAGCGCGCGCGTCTGCCAGCGCCGCTGGTGGGCGTCGGCCTGCGCGAGGCGTTCGATCGTGTGGTCGTCGAGCCGCCAGCCGTCCCGGGACATCGCGGCGAGCGAGACCGCGGCTTTCTCGGCCTGTTGGAGCACGCCCGGCAGGTCGGCGAGCACGCGCCCCATGACTTCCGCGCCGGCGCCAGCCTCCCGTACGCGTCCCGGCAGGCCCAGATTGTCCTCGATCCAGGCGCGCGCGATCGGTTCGGCCGCCGTCCACATGTCGAGGCCGGGATCGAGGCCACGGGCCACGCCTTCGACGATGACCATGCTCTTTTGCAGCAAGATCAGTTCTGGGCGGGTCTGCATGTCGAAGACGTCGGTGTAGGCGAACAGTTGGCCGAGCAGATCAGCCATGGAAATCTCGTCGGCCTTGCGACCGTGGATGGGCTCGCCGATCGCGCGCATGGCCTGGGCAAAGACGGCGACCGAATGGTTGGGGGGGACGTAGCCGGCATCGAAATGCACTTGCGCCGCGCGGCGGTAGTCCCGCGTGATCAGGCCGTAGAGAATCTCGGCGAGGAAGCGACGTTCGCCGGGACCAAGGCGGCCCATGATGCCGAAATCGACCGCCGCGATGGTGCCGTCAGCCTCCACCAGCAGGTTGCCCTGGTGCATATCGCCGTGGAAGAAGCCGTCGCGCATGGCATGCCGCAGGAAGGCGCGCATGACGGTCTGGCCAAGGGCCTGGAGATCGTGGCCTGCGGCTGACAGTCGTTTCGTGTCGCCGATCGGTATGCCGTCGATCCACTCAAGTGTGAGGATGCGGCGGCCAGTGCGTTTCCAGTCCACGGTGGGTACGCGCAACTTGCCGTCGGGCAGGGAGCGGTCGGCGCGGATATTGTCGGCCATCTCCGAGATGGCGGCGGCCTCGAGGCGCAGGTCCATCTCCAGGTCGGTCGTGTCGGCCAGGTTCTGCACGACTGCGACGGGTTGGAGGCGGCGCGCCGGGGGGTAGTATTTCTCAATGAGGCCTGCGGCGAACCGGTAGCTGTCGAGGTCGGCCTTGAAGCGGCGCTCGACGCCGGGGCGCAGGATCTTCACCGCCACCGTGCGGCGCTGGCCGGTCGCCTTGTCGAGCACGTCCGCCTTGTGCACTTGGGCGATGGAGGCGGCTGCAATCGGCGGGCCGAACGCTATGAAATGATCTTCCAGCTTGCCACCGAGCGCTTCTTCGGCGGCGCGGCGGGCTTCCGCCATGGAGAACGGCGGCAGCCTGTCCTGGAGGTGGGAGAGGTCGCGGGCAAGTTCGGGGCCGATCAGGTCGCCGCGCGTGGCGAGGAACTGGCCGAGCTTGATGTAGGACGGGCCCAATTTGGTGAGCGCCACGGCCGTGCGCGTCTCCGCCGGCTTGCCGAGGCGCAGCGGCCACGTGAGGGCGCGCAGGGGGGCTGTTGCCAGCAGTGCCAGTCGGACCGGCAGCGGCGGCGTCACGCCCTTGGGCACAAATCGCACACCGTGCTGGGCGAGCACGAGGCCGGCGCGGCCAAGCCGGATGAGGTTGAGGACGGTAGAGGCCACTGGCTCGGCGATCGCTCTCGAGAGGTCGGTTGGGGCTTATGGCCGTGTTCGC
The DNA here is from genome assembly GCA_025359005.1 of Hyphomicrobiaceae bacterium. GTDB lineage: Bacteria > Pseudomonadota > Alphaproteobacteria > Rhizobiales > Hyphomicrobiaceae > JABFRJ01. Next base: position 6,162 of record JANYHP010000590.1, read on the forward strand.
CGGCTGACGCAAAGGGGCACGTCCCGGCCGCGAACACAAAAACCGGCGCAGCCCACTTGGGGACGCGCCGGTTTGCATGATTGAAGGATGCGGACCGGGATCAGGCCGCGGTCTTCAGCGTGGCTTTCTGGGCGGCCTTGACGGTCGTGTCGGCACTGCCACCAGCCGTTTTGACCAGTGAGGCGAACGGTCCGAACATGGCCATCATGTTCGATTGGGCCAGCGAGTTGACGGCCGCGGCGGCCTGGAACATGGCGGCAAGGCGGCGTTCGGCGAAGGCGGTGTGAAGTTCGACGGCATCCTTCAGCGAGCGCGTCTCGATGGTCTTGCGGCCGAGTTCGATCGTGTCTGCAACGAGATCCTTGCCGTAGGTCATGAGCGAGCCGTTGATGGCGGCGACACCGCTGAGTGTCGTGCGGCCGGCGTGGTCGACGACTTCGGTCAGGTGCATGCTGAAGTCTTTGGCGCCGTCAAAGTTCGTTTTAAGCGTGGAAATCGTGCCTTCAGCCTTCTCGACGGCGGCGACGGCCGACTTTTCAGTCGAAACGATGGCTGCCTGGGCGTGGCCGCTGGCGCTCTGGATCACGGACTTGACGCTGGTGGGGGCTTCGGTTTTGACGGACATGGCAAGACTCCGGGTTGTGTTCTCGAAAAAGTCGTGCGCCCTCGGCGCCGATGACGCAGATATAAGCATCAATTGGTGCACTGCAACATAAAGTTCATTCGCAGGCGCACAGAAGTCTTGCGCCAAACCGCCGCACCTCGTCTGGGTCCCTTCCGGCACTGCGTGGCCGGTCAACCGCGGACCAGCCAGACCACGCCCACGCCGACCAGGATGGCTATGGCGCCACCCATACGGAGGTTGCCTTCGCCCATTTGGGCAACGGCTTCCAGCATATGACGGGCCGCCGTGGGGAAGGCGGCCCACAGCAGGCCCTCGATGACCAGCACCAGCGCCAGGCCGACGATCAGGTCGGTCATTGCTTGGGCCGGGCGGCCCCGGTCGGGCTAGTCAGGTACTTCAGGAACTCGCTGTCGGGCGACAGGATCATGCGCGTGCCCGGTTTTATCCCCGTCTCATAGGCCTGCATGTTGCGGTAGAAGCGGAAGAAATCGACGTCGCGGCCATAGGCCTCGGCGAAGATCTGGTTGCGCTCGCCTTCGCCTTCGCCGCGCATCACGTCGCTCTTGCGGGTGGCTTCCGCCTTGATGACGGTCGCTTCTCTGTCGGCCGTCGCGCGGATGCGGTTGGCTTCGCCGGTGCCTTGTGCGCGCCATTCCGCCGCCTCCCGCTGACGCTCGGCGCGCATGCGGTCGAACACGCTCTTGGAGTTCTGCGGCGGCAGGTCGGCGCGCTTGATACGCACGTCGACGACTTCGAGGCCAAGATCCTTGCCCTCTTCGTTGACCTGCTTGGCGATCCGCTTCATCAGGTACTCGCGCTTGTCGCGCACCAGTTCCTGGAAGGTGGTGCCGCCCAGCACGCGGCGCATCGCCGAATCCATGATCGGCCCGAGCGTGCGGCGCACGCCCGATTCGTTCTGGATGGTCTGGAAGAACTTCAGCGGATCAGTGATGCGATAGCGCGCGAACGCATCGACAATCAGCCGCTTCTGGTCGGACGCGGTGATTTCCTGCGGCTTGGTATCAAGATCGAGGATGCGCTTGTCGAAGAATTCCACGGTCTGGTAGAGCGGAATCTTCCAGTGCAGCCCCGGCTGGTCGATGACGCCGATCGGCTTGCCGACGGCGAGCAGCAGGGCCTGCTCGTTTTGATGGACGACATAGAACGACAGGTAGGCGCCGGCGGCCGCGAGACCGAGAATAACGGCTAGGCCTGAGAGAAGTGCACGCATGGTTTTGTCCTCCCTCAGCGTTTCGGTTGGATCTGGTCGAGCGACAGGAACGGCACGGCGCCGGAGCCGCCCTTCTGGTCGAGCACGATCGTTTCGCTCTGGCTCATGACGCGCTCCATCGTTTCGAGATAGATGCGCTGCCGGGTGACTTCGGGCGCCTTCTTGTACTGCTCGTAGACCTTGAGGAAGCGGGCGGCCTGACCGTTGGCTTCGGCCACCGTCTGCTGCTTGAAGCCCTCGGCGCCCTGCAGGATACGTTCGGCGTCGCCATGCGCTTCCGGAACGATTTTGTTGGCGTAGGTGACGGCTTCGTTCTGCAGCTTTTCCTTGTCGGCGCGGGCCGCCTGCACGTCACGGAACGCGTCGATCACCTGTTCCGGCGGGTCGACCTTCTGCAACTGCACCTGGTCGATGCGGACGCCGGCGCTATACTTGTCGAGCACGTCCTGCATCAGCTTCTGCACCGATTGCTCGGTGCGCTGGCGGGCTTCGGTCAGGATGGGCTGGATGTTGGACTGGCCGACCACTTCGCGCATGACGCTTTCGGCGACTTCGCGGATCGTGGTCTTCGGCTTCTCGATGTTGAAGAGGTAGTCCTGCACCTTCTCGGGCTTGATCGACCAGCGCACGACGAAGCTGACGTCGACGATGTTTTCGTCGCCGGTCAGCATCAGGCTTTCTTCAGGTACGCCGCGGGACGCTGAGGAGAAGCCGCGCCCCGAATCGGTGCCGACGAAGCCGATCTGCTCGGTGTTCTGCCGCGTGACAGGCGGGAACAGCACATATTCGATCGGGGGTGGCATCTTGACGTGCCAGCCGGGCTCGGCCTTGCGGACGAACTTGCCGAATTGCATGACGATGCCGACCTCGTCGGGATTGACGCGGAAGGTGAAGGCCCAGATGCCAGCCAGCACGGCCAGCACCGTGCCGAGCAGGAAAACGACGGATGACGGTAGGCCGCCGCTGCCCCCGCTCGGCCCGCCGGGCATGACGCGGCGCAATTTTTCCTGGCTGCGCTTCAGCAGATCTTCAAGATCGGGGGGCTGTTGGCCACCGCCGCCCGAAGGGCCCTTGCCCCAGGGGCCGCCACCGCCGCCCTTATCGCCGCCGCTGCCGCCACCCCAGGGACCACCCCCGTTGTTGCCGCCGCCGCCACTCTGATTGCTCCAAGGCATTGCAAGTCACCTTTATTCGTCGGATCGGTCGGGTTGGTGTCAAGTTCGAACTGCGAGGTGTCGGGCATGCTGCGTCAGCCAGCGGCCGGTGCAAGCCAGAGGGCATGCCGTATATGGGGCGATGTTGGCCGCTTTATAAGGCACACCCTCGTTTTGGCGCAATCGCAGCCTGCGCATAATCCTTAGCGCCGTTCGGCGGGGGCGCCGCTGGCCGACCGGAGTTCAGCCCCGCTGACGCTCGTAGATGCAAGCCGAAGCCGCGGGGTCGCAGCCGATGATAGGCTTCTCCTCGATGAGTGGCCATGTGCCAGCATCGAGCGGGCCGAAGTGCGCGTCGCCTGCGGGGGCCAGGCACACACGGGTGAGATAGACGCGCGACACCTGAGGCAACGCCAGTGCATAGATAGAGGCGCCGCCGATAATCATGATCTCAGCGGCGCCGGACCGCCGCGCGGCCGCTTCAGCGTGCCCGATGGCGTCGGGGAGCGAACGGGCCACAGTCACCCCTGGCGCGGCAAACGTTGCGTCACGCGTGATGACGATATTGTCGCGTCCCGGAAGCGGCTTGCCGATGGACTGGAAGGTCTTACGGCCCATGATCACCGGTTTGCCGAGCGTGCGGGCGCGGAAATACTTGAGTTCCGCCGGCAGATGCCAGGGCATTTGCCCATTGCATCCAATGACGCCGTTTTCGGCGGCGGCGACGATGATGCTCAACGGGATGGGCAGGGTTTTGGTCCTCGATCTGGTGGTCGATTGGAGCCGCTGGCCGAAATCAGCGCAGTCCGCTTGCCGACGGCGCGGATGTTCGCCTGGAATTTGCCATTATTTGTCACGCGTCGGCGGATTTTGTATGCGTCGGTTTGCAGTCGGCATTGTTCTTTTCAGTGGTTTCTTCAGTGGTCTCGGCGGGTGCTTGGAAACCAATCTCGGCGCCGCCAACACGGCTATCACGGGCGCATCGGGGCCACAAGGAAGCGCGCAGAAGACCGAGCAGTTGCCCACCGGTGACCGGCCGCTTGGTCGCGTCGCGCTGGTCGAGAAGCAGATCCCGGCGCTGGCGCAGATGGGGCTGACCTCGCCGGTGCCCGTGATCCGGCTGCTGATGGCACAATCCAATTGCTTCCAGGCCGCGGCTGCCACCGGCAGGGCCAAGACCAGCGATCTGAGTTTCGCGCTCGGCGGCGCCAGTTTCGCGTCGGGCGTCGCGGGGCTCGGCGGTGGCTATTCCAACACCGCCATCGGCAAGACGACAGTCGCGGCGTTCCTCGATGCCTATCGCAACCTCGTGCTGCAGCTGCAGAAGTCGCCCACGCTCGTCAAACGCTGAACGGCACTTGCGTTGCCTCCGGCGGCCGTGGTTGGTGAGCGCCGCGAACCACACGCTGGGAGACGTTACGCATGAGCCGGATTGATCGCCGCACCTTCCTTGCACGCGCGGGCGCGACTGCCGCACTGACCGGCATGGCCGGCTCGGCGGCCTTCGCTGAGAGCTATCCCGGCACTCTGACCGTTCGCTTCGTGGTGCCCTATCCGCCGGCCGGCGCAACCGACATCGTCGGGCGCACGGTGTCGGACGCGCTGGGGCAACTGTGGAAGACCACCACCATCGTCGACAACGTGGCGGGCGCGGGCGCCAACATCGGCATGGAGAAGGTGGCCAAGGGCTCGACCGACGGCTCCCAGATCCTGATCGTGCCGCCGAACCTCACCACCAATCAGTTCCTCTACCAGAAGCTGCCGTTCAACCCCGATGGCGACATCATCCCGGTGTCGCAGGTGGCGCGCCTGCCGAACCTGCTTTGCGTGCGCAAGGGACTGCCGGTCACATCGGTGGCTGAACTGATCGCCTACGCCAAGGCCAATCCGGGCAAGCTGAACTTTGCCTCGTCCGGCGTCGGCACCACCATCCATCTGTCGGGTGAGATGTTCAAGAAGATCGCCGGCATCGACATGGTGCACGTGCCCTATCGCGGCTCCGCCAACGCCCTCAACGACCTGATCTCGGGCCAGGTCGACCTGATGTTCGACAACCTGCCCTCGATTGAACCGCAGGCGCGTGCCGGCAATGTCGTGGGCCTTGCGGTCACCAGCGCCGTCAAGAGCCCGCTGGCCCCGAGCTATCCGACGGTGGCCGAAGTGCTGCCCGGCTTCGACGTCAATTCCTGGTTCGGTGTCGGCGTGCGTGCGGGCACGGCGCAGGCGATCGTCGACAAGCTCGAAGCGGACGTCATGGCCATCTGCAAACAAGACGACGTCAAAAAGCGCCTGCTGGCGGCCTCCATCGAAACCGTCGGCTCGTCGGCCAAGGATTTCGCAGCCTACATCGTCGAGGAGCGCAAGCGCTGGGGCGGGCTTATCACCGAACTCAAGATCAAGGTGGATTGAGGCGTCGGGCGGTCCGGAAAGCGCCTATGCTGGAACTGTGCCGCCAGCGGTGTTATGCGGCACAACGCCTGGGGAGCGCGCCATCGCACGGGCCGCCACCTCAGCCCATCACCGCGACAGTCGGGACGACGACACATGACCACACACATGCTCTTGCCGGCGTCCGAACGCCCCTGGAAGGCTTGGAAGAACGGCGGCGGCGAGATGGCCGAGATCGTCATTTCTCCAGCCGGCTCCGACGAGGAAAATTTCAAGTGGCGCATCGCCATCGCCCGCATCGACGCCGACGGGCCGTTTTCGCTGTTCCCCGGCATCAACCGCACCTTCATGATCGTCGGCGGCAAGGGTGTGCGCCTCGAGGTGGACGGGTCGGAGCCGGTCCGCATCACGCACAAGAGTCCGCCGTTCGTGTTCCCGGGCGAGCGCGCGACGATGGCAATACTCATCGACGGGCCGACGGTAGCGCTCAACGTCATGGCGCGCCGTGGCGTCGTGCAGACGCGCGTCGGCCTGATCGATGAGCCGTCGCAGTTCGTGCCGGGCTCGGAGGCGTATTCGGTGCTGGTGTGGGCCCGCGGGCGCGCGGAGGTGGAGATCGAGGGCCAGACGATGACACTCGGGACCCACGACGGCGTCATCTTCGATGCCGGCGTGGATGTGAAGGTGCGCCCCGGCGACCACGCCCACGGCTGGCTGATCGAAGCGCGCACGCACATGCCGATTGCAGCGCCAACGACGGCGACGGCTTGAGCCGCGCGCTCAAGCCAGCTGGAAGCGCTCGAAGCGGTGCAACTGTTCCTCGATAAGGCGCTTGTGGGCGCGTGACGAGCCACGGTCGACCCAGGTCCATTGCTGGATGCGGAGTTTGTCGGCCTGTCGGTCGGCCTTGAGGTCGATGGCCGCAACGATTGCGTCGCCCACCAGCACCGGCAAGGCGAAATACCCGAGCACGCGCTTGTCCTTGGGCACATAAGCCTCGAAGCGATGGTCGTAGCCGAAGAACAAGGCGAGACGCTTGCGCTGGATGACGAGCGGGTCGAACGGCGACAGGATGTGCACAAGCCCGGTCGCTGGCGCAGCCGCGGTCTGTAGCGTTTCGGGTTCGATCCAGTGCGCGACGCGTTCGGCGCCAGCGACCGTTACGGGCAGCAACTGCTTCAATCGCACGCGCACCTCGATCAGCCGCAGCATGGCGGGTTTGCGGCTGGCCTCGAGGTGGCAGATCGAATCGAGACTGACGACGCCTTGTGCGCGGAGCGCGCGATCGAGCCTATGCGCGGTGATCTCCGCGTCGGTCGCCGCCTTCGGTAAGCGCGGCCAGCCGAAATGCCGTTCGGTCAGATCGTAGGTCTTGAGCATGCCGGTGCGGGCACTGATGGTGACGCGCCCGCAATGGAAGGCGAATTGCAGCGCCATTTTCGAGGGCTTGCGGCTGGCCCAGGGATGGTCCTTCTCGACCAGCACATCATCGTCGATGTCGCGAATGGTGAGCGGCCCGGACGTCCGCACGAGCGCGATGGCTTTGCGCCGGTCCTGTTCGGTCACCGATCCGTACCAGCGATGCGGCGTGGACGCGTAGGCCTTCATGCCGCGCACGTGGAAGCGGATATCGCGCGTCGGCACGTAGGAGAGCGCGTGCGTCCAATACTCGAAGACCGATTTCTCGACGCTTTGGGCATGCGCGAGATCGCTGCGCCGATAGGCGGGAATGCGCGTATAGAGGATATGATGATGGCAGCGCTCGATGACGTTTATGGTGTCGATCTGCACGTAGCCCAGATGCTCGACCGCGCGCCGTGTCGCGTCGGGACCGTCGCCGAACGGCACGGCCGTGTCGAGGCGTTGTGCCGCGATCCAGATGCGGCGCGCATCGGCCTTGGTGATGGTGTGCTGCACGACCGTGATCCGCCAGAGCTGTCATTGCTGCACATAGCATGGCGCACGGCTCTGATGGAGGGGCGTCGGGTAATTGGTCCAAGTGCCCCGGTCGTCCACTGTGCACGGCTGTGACGATCGCGTTGACGTTGCGGGCTCGGGAACACTAGGGTGCGCCCCCGCATGGGGTTCCGTGCGCCATACCCTGGATAGTCAGCCATGCCCTTGTCTCTCGATCGTTCTCTCGCACCGGCACTTGGCGACGCGCGCGCCTGGCCCTTCGAGGAGGCGCGGCGGCTGATCAAGCGGCTCGACCGCGTCAAGGGTGGCGCTGAGAAGACCGTGATTTTCGAGACCGGCTATGGGCCGAGCGGGCTGCCCCACATCGGCACCTTTGGCGAAGTGGCGCGCACGTCGATGGTGCAGCATGCCTTCGAGGCGCTGACGGATGGCAAGCGCAAGACGCGCCTCATCTGCTTTTCCGACGACATGGACGGGCTGCGCAAGGTGCCCGACAACGTGCCCAACAAGGACATGCTGCGAGAGCATCTCGGCAAGCCGCTGACCCGCATCCCCGACCCGTTCGGCACCCACCCGAGCTTCGGCGCCCACAACAACGCCCGCCTGCGCGCCTTCCT
>JANYHP010000618.1 GCA_025359005.1 Hyphomicrobiaceae bacterium
GCGTCGTGGCGGCGCCGCCACCCGCGCGCTCGAGCCAACCAGCCTTGACGTGGGAGAGAACGATTTCGTCACCATTCTCGGCCCGTCCGGCTGCGGCAAGTCCACGTTGCTGCGCATCGTTGCCGGGCTCGATCGGCCGACCAGCGGCCGCGTTCTGCTCGATGGGCGCGAGGTAACGGGGCCGGGCGTCGACCGTGGCATGGTGTTCCAGTCGTATACGCTGTTCCCATGGCTGACGGTTGCTGAAAACATCGCCTTCGGGCTGCGCGAGCGCGGTGTGGCCGAAGCGGAACGGGCTCGCGTCGCCGCCAGCTATATCCAGCGCGTCGGGCTCGATGGATTTGAGCGTCACTGGCCCAAGCAACTCTCCGGTGGCATGCAGCAACGTACGGCCATCGCCCGTGCCTTGGCCAACGATCCGAAAATTCTGCTGCTTGATGAGCCGTTCGGTGCGCTCGACAACCAGACGCGCGTCCTGATGCAGGAAATGCTGCTCGGCATCTGGGAGCGTGACCAGAAGACCGTCCTGTTCGTCACCCACGATATCGAGGAGGCGATCTTCCTCGGCAGCCGTGTCATCGTGATGAGTGCACGTCCTGGCCGGATCAAGGCGGACATCAAAATCGACCTGCCGCATCCGCGATCTTACAAGATCAAGACGACGCCGCAGTTCGTCCAATTGAAGGAGCGGCTTGTCGAAGAGATTCGGACCGAAGCCTTGAAGGACGTGTCGGCGGCCGCTGGGTAAAATCCGACGGTGACCGCCGCAACGCGCCAACACAATCAAGTCGCGATCCACAGGACGTGTGTTCGTGATGTGTTCTTGCATGCGTTGTTGCGAGGTTTCGGCGGGGTCGTTCGGGTCGCTGCGGCCTGGGCGCTCCAGCCATTGCCGGGCTCAGTCGGTCGCTTGCGCCGCCAACCCCGCGTGCCACCGCGTCGAACAGCCTTTTGCACTGCGGCATAGGCTTGGCTATGGGACGTGGGACACGTGTCTGAGTCGTCCCGCCACCGGCGCTATCCTCCGCGAGGTTCTGTCATGACTGTCGAGCGAGCCACCAAGCCCCATTGGGTCTATGCTTTCGGCGGCGGGCGCGCGGACGGCGCAGCCCACCTCAAGAACCTGCTCGGCGGCAAGGGGGCGAACCTCGCCGAGATGAGCGCACTGGGTCTGCCCGTGCCGCCCGGGTTCACCATCACCACCGAGGTCTGCGCGGCCTTCTACGAGAACGGCGCCAAGTTCCCCGCGGGCCTCACGGCCGAAGTCGACGCGGCGCTCGCCCATATCGGCACGTCCGTCGGCGCCACCTTCGGCGACACGACCACGCCACTGCTCGTCTCGGTGCGCTCCGGCGCGCGGGCGTCGATGCCCGGCATGATGGACACCATCCTCAACCTCGGGCTCAACGACGCGACGGTCGCAGCGCTGGCGACGCGCTCGGGCGACAAGCGCTTCGCCTATGACAGCTATCGCCGCTTCATCACCATGTATTCCAACGTGGTGCTCGACGTCGATCACGGCGTGTTCGAGGACATTCTCGAAAACCACAAGAACCTCAACGGCCAGATGTCGGATACCGATCTCGGCCCCGACGACTGGCTCGACATTATCGCCGCCTACAAGCAGGCCGTGCTGGCAGCCACCGGCAAACCGTTCCCGCAGTCGACGCATGATCAATTGTGGGGCGCAATCGGCGCCGTGTTCGGCTCCTGGCAGAACGATCGCGCCATTTCCTATCGGCGCATGTACGACATCCCCGACAGTTGGGGCACCGCCGTCAACGTCCAGGCCATGGTGTTCGGCAACCGGGGCGAAACGAGCGCCACCGGCGTCGCCTTCACGCGCAACCCCTCCACCGGTGAGCGCGCCGTCTACGGTGAGTTCCTCGTCAACGCCCAGGGCGAGGACGTGGTGGCCGGCATCCGCACGCCGCAGCCGCTGACCGAGGCCGCCCGCATCGAGGCCGGCGAGACTTTGCCGTCACTTGAAGCGCTGATGCCGGCGACGTTCGGCGAACTCAGCGCCATCTTCGCCCGCCTGGAGGGCCACTATCGCGACATGCAGGATATCGAGTTCACCATCCAGGAAGGCAAGCTCTGGATGCTGCAAACGCGCTCGGGCAAGCGCACTGCCAAGGCTGCCCTCAAGATCGCCGTCGACATGGTGGCAGAGGGTGTTCTGAAGCCGGAAGAAGGGTTGCTGCGCATCGAGCCGTCGTCGCTCGACCAGTTGTTGCATCCGACCATTGATCCCAAGGCGCACAAGGTCGTCATCACGCAAGGTTTGCCCGCCTCGCCGGGGGCAGCGTCCGGCGAGATCGTCTTCGACAGCAACGAAGCCAAGGCCCGCAAAGCAGCCGGCCACAGCGTCATTCTGGTGCGCGAAGAAACCAGCCCCGAAGACATCGAGGGCATGGCGGCTGCTGCCGGCATTCTCACCGCGCGCGGCGGCATGACCAGTCACGCAGCCGTCGTGGCGCGCGGTATGGGGCGGCCGTGCGTGTGCGGCGCTGGTGCGCTGCGCATCGACAAAGTGGCCGGCGTCGTCAACGTGCTTGGCCGTCAATTGAAGCGCGGCACCATCATCACCATCGACGGCGCCACCGGCGAAGTCATCGAAGGCCAGGTCCGCATGCGCGAGCCGGAACTCAGCGGCGACTTCGGCACCGTCATGGCCTGGGCCGACAAGGTCCGCCGTCTCGGCGTCCGCGCCAACGCCGACACGCCTCGCGACGCCAAGGCCGCCCGCGACTTCGGTGCCGAGGGCATCGGATTGTGCCGTACCGAGCACATGTTCTTCGAGAAGGATCGCATTCTTGCCGTGCGCGAAATGATCTGCGCCGACGACGAGGCCGGCCGCCGCCGCGCGCTGGCCAAGATCCTGCCGATGCAGCGGGCGGACTTCGCGCGTCTGTTCGAGATCATGGCGGGGTTGCCCGTCACCATCCGCCTGCTCGATCCGCCGTTGCATGAATTCCTGCCCCTTGCGGGCGCCGAAGTCGATGCCGTCGCCAAGGAGCTGGGAGTAGATCCTGCCAAGCTCGCAGGCCGCATCGCCGAGTTGCACGAGGTCAACCCGATGCTCGGTTTTCGCGGTTGCCGCCTCGCCATCCGCTATCCCGAGATCTGCGAGATGCAGGCGCGCGCCATCTTCGAGGCTGCGGTCGCCGTGGCCAAGGCCTCGGGCAAGCCGGTGACGCCCGAAGTGATGATCCCGCTCGTCGCCTATCGCACCGAATACGACGCACTCGCCAAGGTGATCCGCGCTACCGCCAAGGCCGTCGAAACCGAAACCGGCGCCGCGCTCACCTACACCATCGGGACCATGATCGAGCTGCCGCGCGCGGCGTTGAAGGCCGACGAGATCGCGGCCGGCGCGGAGGGCGCGGAGTTCTTCTCGTTCGGCACCAACGATCTGACGCAGACCTGTCTCGGCCTTTCACGCGATGACGCAGCGCCGATCCTCGGCAACTACGTCGAGCGCGGCATCTTCGAGATCGATCCGTTCGTCTCCATCGACCAGGAGGGCGTCGGTGCGCTCGTCGAGATCGGTGTCGCGCGCGGCCGCGCGGCGCGGCCCGGCCTCAAGATCGGCATTTGCGGCGAGCATGGCGGCGACCCGGCCTCCGTCGCCTTCTTCCACCGTGTCGGCCTCGACTACGTGTCGTGCTCGCCCTTCCGCGTGCCCGTCGCCCGTCTCGCCGCCGCCCAAGCCGCCCTTCGCGGCGACGCGCCAAAAAGCGAGGCGTGAGCGGGGTGGCGGTACGACCGATGACCGCTCAACGCCCAAGGTTGCGAATGGTCATGACCTGATCCTGAGGCTCGCACGCAGGTCAGCGAGCGTCACCATCAGCGTCATGGGGTCGATCGGCGCCGGCGTCATCCCCACGGCCAGATAGAAGGCTTTGGCGTCGTCGGAGATCGCGTCGACCAGCAGGCCCCGCACGCCGATGATGTCAGCAGCCTGTAACGCTCGCAGGCTTGCGTCGCGGAACAGGGCGCGGCCCAATCCTTTGCCCGCTTGCGTTCGATCGATCGCGAGACGGCCGAGCACGATGACCGGGATTGGGTCAGGCATTTTGCGGCGGAAGCGTCCGGCAGCGCTTGTCACTGCGACGGCCCCGGCCGCCAGCGCGTAGTAGCCGGCGACCGTCTGGCCCTCGCAGGCGACGTAGGTGTGCGTGGCCCCGCTGCCGGCATTGGCCCGCGCCCGCCGCTTGAGCCAGTCATCCAGAGGTGGCAGCCCACAGTCGAACACGTTGAGCAGATGGCTGTCATCCAGAACAACCGCGGCTGCAATCGCCATCAGCGCTCGCTGTCCTTGGAGGCTGGACTGGTGCCGCTCCAGGGTGCCTGGGCTTGCATGGTGCGGATGAGTTTGTCGTTCGGCTTGGGCGGCGCATCGAGGGCTGACTTGAAGCGGGCGAACGTTTCCGCATCCAACGCGTACAGGGTGCGATCGGTCAGGGCGTCGACGGCGGCGCGGCGCGTGGCATCGAGCACAAAATCGGTGCGGGTCTTGCCCGTCAATGCGGCCGCGCGATCGATCAACCCCCGTTCGCCCGGCTTGATGCGGATATTCAGGGTTTCTCGTTGTGGCCGAGCTTTGGGAGTGGTCGCGGACATGGGGGCTCCTTCTGATAGGAAGTTAGCACATTGTAATGACCGCGTCATTACGATGCGTGGAGCAAGCGCACGAATACAGCAATTCAAAAATTATTTTCACTCAAAACCGGCGGCGTGGCCGCTCATTTTAGGCCGTTTGCGGGGATAGATTGGGTGCTTTCCCGCGCGCATCCCGTCGTGCCTGCCGGCCAATCCGGGGCTCGCCGACTGCCCATGAGCCGCCGGCTCCTAGGTAAACACCCAGGCGTCTACCCCTCATGGACGTGTGCTATAGTTCTGGCATGCTCGGAAATCGTGACTATCGCCGGTGGGCGCGACGGTAGGCGCGACGTTCGAGCCCGTGCCCATCAAGCCGCGCCAGCGCCCCCGTCCCAATCCCTACACCGTGATCAGGTCGCGCTTGAAGCTGCCATTCAGCGAATAATAGAACGGCACCGGGTTGGTGCCGGCGTCGAGCGAGCCGTCGGCCAACTGGTCTTGCAAATCTTCCAGCACCACCCGCGTGATGCGCGGCAAGTCGAATGCGCGGGCGCCTTCGATGGTCACCCACTCAAGCCCGCTCAACTCGCCATCCACCATGCCGCGGCGCTCGGCGATGGCCGATGCGTCGATGCAGAAAAACCGCGTATCGAAGCGGCGCGACCGTCCCGGCGGCGTGATGGCGCGGGCGAAAAACGTCATGGCCGTAAGCGCGGGCACGAAGCCGGTGTCGAAGAACGGCTTCCAGCCGTCGGGTGGCGCCTTGGCGGGCGCGGCGGGGCGGCTGCCGATGATGAGGCCCGCTTCCTCGAAGGCTTCCCGCACAGCGGCGGCGGCGAGCGCGCGGGCGCGGACGGCGCTCGGCGTGCCGCGCATGCGCACAAGCAGCTTGGCCGTCTCGCTGGCGCGCAGCTCATTGGCCACGGCGACCGCCTTGTCATCGAGATCCATACGGCCACCGGGGAACACGTACTTGCCCGCCATGAACGCGAGGTCATCGCGGCGCTTGCCCATCAGCACCTTGGGCTCGCCGCCGTCGCGATCGATGATCACCAAGGTCGCCGCATCGCGGGGCTTGAGCACCGTCCCGTCCGGGGACGGCTTCGGCGCCATGTCTTTTTTGAGGTCTTCGTAGTCAGCCATTGCAGCACTTATCCATGGCGTACGGGCGGTGCATCCGGCAGCGCGTCGGGGAGAGCCGGATCGCGGCCGGCGCCGAAGCCGTGCATGCGCGCTGCCCACTGGATGCCGATCAGGGCACCCTTGATGCGCGGCAGCAGGAACAGCGACAGCAGCAGCGTCGACGGGCCCCACAGCAGCAGATGCACCAAGAGTTCCGGGTGGTAAGTCATCTCCACCTTCAACACCAGCCCGACAATGACATGGCCGACGATAAGCATGGTGAAATAGGGCGGCGCATCGTCAGCGCGGTGATGATGCAACGCCTGGCCGCACTGATCACACTGGTCGACGACCTTGAGGTACTTGGAGTACAGCCGGCCCTGGCCGCAGGCAGGGCAACGCTGGCGCCATCCGAGGGCGAACGCGGGCCAGATGGGACGTGCGGACATCGATCAGGGTTCCAAGCGTGGGAGTGCGCTACAGCCACCGTGCCGCGACCCGCTCCCGCCCGTCAAGGCGCGCCATCGTCGCGTACCGATGAGCGGGCGAGCGCTGTTGAACTCACGAGCAATCGCCCTGACGCCGGCGGTGCTGGCCCTTGCGCCAGCGGGCGGTTCGGCCGATGACCTCGCTTGGATCGCCACGGAGACAGCCGCCCCCACCCTGCGAGGTACGCCGATGCAACCTGCACTCAATTCGGATCTGATCGCGCTGTGCCGCAAGCGTCGTGTCATTCCCGTGCTGACGATTGTTGATATCGCACACGCCGTGCCGCTCGCCCGTGCCCTGGTCGAAGGCGGGTTGGATATCCTTGAGATTACGCTCAGAACGCCAGCGGCGCTTGACGCGATCCGCCGCATGGTCGCGGACGTGCCGGGGGCTATTGTCGGCGCGGGCACGGTGCTGACGCCGGCGCACGCCGAAAGCGCCATGGCGGCTGGGGCGCGGTTTCTTGTCTCGCCCGGTGCAACAGGGCGGTTGCTGGATGCGGCTGCCAAATGGCCAGTGCCGCTTCTGCCCGGCGTCGCCACCGCGTCCGAGGCCATGGCCGTGCTGGAGCGCGGGCTGACATTTGCAAAATTCTTTCCCGCCGAGAGCGCGGGTGGCATCCCCGCGTTGAAATCATTGGCAGGCCCACTGGCGGGATTGGCATTCTGTCCGACGGGCGGGGTTGGGCAGGCTAATCTTGCGGCCTATCTGGCCTGTCCCAATGTGGTGTGCGTGGGCGGGTCGTGGGTGGCGCCGCAAGCCCTCGTCGATGCTGGCGATTGGGCTGGTATTACCAAGCTCGCACGCGCGGCGCGTGGGTGAGCCCCGCCCGTGGGTGCACTCGTTCGAAATCGGATACCAGCATGACCATGCCCACCTTCATCGACGTCGGCCCGCCGGGTGATGCCCGCCGCATAGCGACCTTGCTCGACCGACCTGCGGCGCCATCGCGCTCCGGCGGCGTGATTTGGTTGCCGGGTCTCAAATCCGAGATGACAAGCACCAAAGCGTCAGCAGTGGCCGATTGGGCCGCGCGCCAGAATGTTGCGTGCACGCGGCTCGACTATTCCGGCCACGGGCAATCGTCCGGCCGCTTCGAGGACGGGCGCATATCGCATTGGCTCGATGAGGTTGACGCGGTCGTTGCTACGCTGACGGACGGGCCGCAGGTGCTGGTCGGGTCGTCCACGGGTGGCTATCTGGCGTTACTGTTGCTGCGCCGGTATCTGGAAAAATCAGCGGACGCGGCTGCTAAAATACGCGCGCTCGTGCTCATTGCGCCGGCTTGGGATCTGACGACGGCATTGATGTGGGACCGCTTCCCCGAGCGCGCGCGCCGGGCCATTGCCGAGCAGGGCGTGTACC
>JANYHP010000619.1 GCA_025359005.1 Hyphomicrobiaceae bacterium
AGCGCGTTGCGGGTCGCGCTTACAGACGCCGGCGAGATGGGAGTGGGCTTGGCGGCTGTCTCCCAGGCCCAGGTCGATGTCGGCCGCGCCTTGGGCATCAACCTAACGCGGCCAGACCATTCCGGGCGCCATGAGTGCGACCCGATCGTCCGCCGCTGACGCCGCTCACAATGCAGCGCCACGCGCCATCGGCACCGTTCCAGGCGCCGAGCGACGCAAGGCTGTCCCGCTGTCCGTTCATCATCCATGGCGGACATCCGGGGAGTCCGCTTTCTGGAGTGAACTCAACGTCCGCTTTCGACCGAGGCTGTGTAAAAACGTCGATGGGATCGCTAGTGTAGCGCTATGCCTCAAGCTCGGCCGGCAACACCGCCCGTTCTACCCGCCCCGGTGAAGCCGGAAGAGGCGCGATTCATTCGTGACACTGTGAAGCGGTTCTACGGTGAGAACGCTATCGTTCGGAGCTATGGCCCCGACCCGAAGCGTCTGTTGCTGCACGTGGAAACCGATATCGAGCCGGGCATGGAGCAGCACGACTGCCTTGCTGATGTGCGAGATCAACCGCGATCAGATCAGCCTATCGGCCACAAAGAGGGGCCGCCGCATCTTCGGCGACGCGAAATTGGCCTACAGACAGGGTGAAATCCTGATTTGAAGCGGTAGAATCTCGAGCGAATGCTTCGAGGTTTCAATGAGCCGCTACGTCGAGGGTGAAGATCGCAGGCAACCGACGCTTTTGCCGAATTGCTTGGATGACTACGTCAGCGAGGACAACCCGGCGCGCGTGATCGACGTCTTCGTCGATGAGCTGGATCTGGGTGGTCTGGGCTTCGCGGTGACGCCGGCGGCGACGGGGCGGCCCGCCTATCATCCGGCGACGCTGCTGAAGCTCTACGTCTATGGCTACCTGAACCGCGTGCCGTCGAGCCGCCGTCTGGAGCGGGAGGCCGGGCGCAACGTCGAGGTGATGTGGCTGACGGGGAAGCTCGCGCCGGACCACAAGACCATCGCCAACTTCCGCAAGGACCACGGCCCGGCGATCCAGGCGGCGTGCGCGCACTTCGTGGTGCTGTGCCGCCAGATCGGGCTCTTCACCCAGGCACTGGCGGCGGTGGACGGCAGCAAGTTCAAGGCGGTGAACACCCGCGACAAGAACTTCACGGCCACGAAGCTGAAGAAGCGAATGGAACAGGTGGCCGAGCACATCGCCGGCTACCTGGCTGACCTCGATACTGCCGACCGGCAGGAGGGCGAGGCCGCCGAGGCGCGGGCCGGGAAGCTAAAGGACAAGCTCGCCACCCTGCGCGCGCAAATGCGGGCGCTGAAGGCGATGGAGACGCAGGTGGCCGCGTCACCCGACGGCCAGATCTCGCTGACCGATCCGGACGCGCGCTACATGGCCACCAGCGGCCGGGGCAGCGGGATCGTCGGCTATAACGTCCAGTCCGTCGTGGACGCCGAGCATCATCTGATCGTCGCCCACGACGTGGTCATGACCGGCAGCGACCGTCAGCAACTCACGGCGATGAGCCAGAAGGCCCAGGCCGCAATGGGCGTGGAAGGCCTCGAGATGCTGGCCGACCGCGGCTACTTCTCCGGTGAAGAGATCGTCGCCTGCGAGGCGCTCGGCGTGACGCCCTATGTCCCCAAGCCCCTGACCTCCAATGCCAAGGCCGAGGGCCGCTTCGGCAAGCAGGACTTTACCTACGTGGCCGACCAGAACGTCTACCGCTGCCCAGCGGGCGCCCTGCTTCCGCACCACATGACGACCGTCGAGAAGGGCCTGACCCTGCACCGCTACTGGGACCGCGCGAGCTGCCAGTCCTGCGCCCTGAAGCCTCAGTGCACGCCGAGCGTCGAGCGGCGCGTCACCCGCTGGGAACATGAGGCGGTGATCGAGGCCATGCAGCGGCGGATGGACCTGGCGCCACAAAGCCCGATGAAGCTCAGGCGTCGGATCGTCGAACACCCCTTCGGGACCATCAAAGCCTGGATGGGCCACACTCACTTCCTGATGAGGCGGCTGGGGAACGTG
>JANYHP010000623.1 GCA_025359005.1 Hyphomicrobiaceae bacterium
GCGCCGGCCACCAGCAAAATCACCGACAAACACGACGTCACGGGTCCGAACATGAACATGAAGCCCGTCGGCAGCCGCCTGATCATCGGCGCGGCGGCCAGCGAACCGAGCAACAGGCCGATGCCGTAGATCGACCAGGCCGTGCCGATGTCCTCGATGCTCATCCCGAGTTCGCCCGCGGCGTACGGCGCAATCACCGCCGTGAGCGCGAAAAACGCCGAGTTCCACGCCACCGCGCAGACGGCGATGGCCCTCAGGATCGGCTCCCGCACGACAAAGCGCGCGCCGTCGCGGATGCTGTCCATGATCGACACGCCCGCCGCTGCTGCAGGTTCAACCGGCAACTGCGCCGCCGCCACCAATGCCAACACACCGCCGACGATCGCCACCCCGAAGCCATAGGCCCCAAGTCCATGCGCAACGAGACGGGCGGCGACCAACGGCGCCGCGATCGAGACCAGCGCGCGGCCGAATTCCAGAAACGCATTGGCCGACGGCAACCGCTTGGTTTCGACCGCTTTGGGCACCAGCGCGAACACTGACAGGATCAGCATCACGACGCCGGCAGCGATGCCGAACGCGGTACACGCCAACACCCAGGGCGGCGGCACGCCCCGCAACACAGCCGCAAAGCCAGCGGCGCCGCTCGCCATGATCGCCAACGCGCCGGCCAGCATGATCGTGCGCCGCGACATCACGTCGGCGTAGGCGCCCACCGGCAGCGAGACCACCAGCCACGCCGCCGCGTGCGCCGCCACCACTGCGCTGACGGTCTGCGGCGTCGCGCCCGCCGCCACCAGCACCAGCGGCAACAGCGCGAGCATCATCTGGTCGGACAGGTTGGCCGCGATGGAAGCCGTCGCCAGCTTCGGAAACGTGGTCGGCGTCGCAGGTGTCTGGGCTGTCATCGTTGCTCCTTGGGTGCGCCGCGGCGCAGACAATCACAGCCACCCAAACGCTGCGACCCGATTCTTGCCGACCGCGCCATATCCGGCCGGCGACCGGCGTGGCGCTCCCCGCAAGTGCTTGAATACAGTTAAGATTTAGCGGATCACGGTTAATCGCACCGGCATCGCCAGGACGCCCGCCTTGCGCTATTCGGCCCTTTCGGCCACCACCCTACCCAAAAACAAATTGAACGCACCGCAAGCCCCTCCAGGCTCATTTCTGACCCTATCCAGGGGGTCGTTCTCGCCTCGTTTTACAGTCGGCGGCTTTTGCAGTCAGAAAGCCGGTATGAGCTGCAAAATCAGGCCCTTAACCTTACCCACCCAGCCCCAGGTAGATCTCCGCGACCCGCTTGTCCCGCGCGAGGTCGGCGGCGGGGCCACTCATGGTGAACGCCCCCAGCTCCATGACGTGGGCATGATCGGCGGATCGCAGCGCGGCGCGGGCGTTCTGTTCCACCAGCAGGATCGAGACGCCGGATTTGCGCAGCTCGGCGATGATGGCGAACACCTCGCCGACGATTCGCGGCGCCAGCCCCAGGCTCGGCTCGTCGAGCATCAGCACGCGCGGCCGCGCCATCAGCGCCCGCCCCATGGCCAGCATCTGTCGTTCGCCGCCAGACAAGGTGCCGGCCATCTGCGCCTGCCGTTCGCTGAGCCGCGGGAACCGCTGGAAAACATCCTCGAGACCACTACGGCGGCGCGCGGCATCTACGCACCAGCCGCCCAGCTCCAGGTTATCGCGCACGCTCATCGTCGCGAACAGCTCGCGCTTTTCCGGCACCAGGCACAGGCCGCGCCGCACCCGCGCCTCGACGCCGAGTGCCGAAACATCGGCGCCATCGAACCAGACCGCACCGCCCGCTGGCAGCGCGCCCATCGCCGCGTTGAGCAACGTCGATTTGCCCGCACCATTGGCGCCGATGACGGTGACGATTTCGCCCGGCTGGATGTCCAGAGAGACGCCGGTGACGGCCGGCACGGCGCCGTAGGATGCCGTCAGCGTCCGGATCGAAAGCAGCGGCGCGGTCATTCGACGCCTCCGAGATAAGCCTCGATCACCGCCGGATCGGTGCGGATGTCTTCGGGCCGGCCCTCGGCAATCTTCGAGCCGAAGTCCAGCACGACGATACGATCGACGAGCCCCATCACGAAGCCCATGTCGTGCTCGACGAGCAGCACCGTCATGCCCTCGGCCTTGAGCCCGCGCAGCAGTTCGGCAAGCGCCACCTTCTCGAAATGTCGCAGCCCCGCGGCGGGTTCGTCGAGTAGCAGCAGGCGCGGGTCGAGCGCCAGCGCGCGCGCGATTTCGGCAATGCGTTGCTGGCCAAGCGCGAGCGCGCCGGCCTGCGTTGCCGCGTACTGGGCAAGCCCGGTGCGCTCGATCTGGCGTTGCGCTTCCCACAACAGGCGGGCTTCTTCGGCGCGATCAAGCCGGAGGATGCTCGACACGGCGTTGGACGTCCCGCGCTGGTGCGCGCCGATGGCGACGTTTTCCAGCACGCTCATGTCGGCGACCAGCTTGGTGTGCTGGAACGTGCGGCCGATGCCGCGCGCGGCGACGGCGTTGGGCGTTGCATCGACGAACGGCACGCCATCGAACGCGACGCTTCCGGACGTGAGCGTCTGCACACCCGTGATGAGGTCGAATGTGGTGCTCTTGCCCGCGCCGTTGGGACCGATGAGGGCGACGATCTCACCACGCCCAACGCTGAAGGAGACAGTATTGACTGCAGTAAGCCCACCAAACCGCTTGGTGACGTCGTCAAGCACGAGCAGCGGACCCCCAGCATCCGGCGCTGGCGGCCGCGTCGGCAGCGGTTCGGCCGCAGTCGGCGTCCACGGCGAGGGCGGCGCCAGAAACAGCTCCGCCAGCCGGGGCCACAGACCGTTGCGGGCAAATTGCAGCGTGGCGAGGATGACAGCGCCGAACACCACCGCCTCGAACTGCAGATCAGCGCCGAAAATAGCCGGCGTCACGCGCTGCAGAATGTCCTTCAGCACGATCACCACTGTCGCGCCGAGGATGGCACCCCCCACCTGCCCGGCGCCGCCGATGACCGCCATGAACAGGTATTCCATGCCCGGAATGATGCCGAACGGCGTCGGGTTAACCGCCCGCTGGAGATGCGCGTACAGCCACCCCGACACCCCCGCGAGCAACGCCGCATAGACGAACACCAACAGCTTGGTGCGCGCCTTGTCGACGCCGAACGAACGCGCCATCTCTGCGTGCCCCCGAAGCGCGCGAATGGCACGACCGGTGCGCGAGTTGAGCAGGTTCACCGTGGCAAGCGCTGCGAGCGCGACCATCCCCCATATCACGGGGTACATGGCGCGCGGCTCGATCAGCGAGTGGCCGAACACGGTCGGCGCGGGAATGCCGCTGATGCCGTCGTGGCGGCCGAGCAGATCGATGCGGCCGAACAGGTAATAGAGGCTGATCCCCCAGGCGAGCGTACCAAGCGGCAGGTAATGGCCGGCGAGCCGCACCGTCAGCAACCCAAGGATCAGCGCCGCCAGACCGGTGACCAGCATCGATGCCGGCAGCGACAGCCACGGCGACCAGCCGGCAACCGTGGTGAGATAGGCGGTGGTATACCCACCGAAGCCGACGAACGCCGCCTGCCCGAAGCTGGTCATCCCGCCTACGCCGGTCAGCAGCACGAGACCCATGGCGATCAGGGCCGCAAGGCCTATGTTATCGGCGAGCGTGACCCAGAACGGCGGAAACACGCCGAGCATGGGCACAACGGCGAGCACCGCCAGCAGGGCGAGGGCGAGGGGACGCGGCAGCATGGCTCACTCCTCCTCGTCGTGCGATTGGCCAGCGCCCAGCGATCGCAGCAGCAAAACCGGCATCACCAGCGCAAACACGATCACCTCCTTGTAGGCGGACGCGTGGAAGGCTGAGAACGCCTCGGCCGTGCCGATGGCGATGGCCGCAAGACCCGTCAACGGATAGCTGGCGAGTCCGCCGACAATGGCCGCCACAAATCCCTTCATGCCGACCAGAAATCCGCTGTCGTAATAGAGCGTGGTGGTCGGCACGATGAGAATGCCGGAAATGGCGCCGATGATGGCAGCGAGCCCGTACGCGACACGGCCGGCCATGGCGGTCGAAATGCCGACCAGATTGGCACCCGCCCGATTGATCGCGGTGGCGCGCAGGGCCTTGCCGGGCAACGTGTAGCCAAACAGCAGCCACAGGGCGATGATCAGCACCAGCACTGTGACATAAACGGCGATGCTTTGGCCGGTGACCAGCAACGGCCCGACCGTTATGCCGCCATCGATCAGCGGCGGCGCGCGCAAGCCCTCGGCACCGAAGAAAGCCAGCCCCATGGCCGTCATGCCGAGGTGGACCGCGACGGCGGCGATGAACAAGGTCAGCACCGAGGCTTCGGCGAGCGGCTCAAAAGCAAAGCGATAGAGATAGGGACCCATCGGCGCGACGATCGCGATGGTCAGCAGCACATCGACCGCGGCTGGGCGCGATGCGCTGCCAAGCGCGCGGGTGATCAGCCAGACCAGCACCGGCATCGCGAGGGTGAGGGCGACATCCTTGGCAGCAGCGGCATTGGACCAGGTGCGACGCCGCGCCCACAGGCCGGCCAGCAACGCGACACCGGCGAGGATCATCAGCAAGGGCACGGTGCTGGGGATCTTTCCGGCGCGCAGCGCTGCATAGGTCAGGCCGCCGAACGCCACGAACTCGCCTTGCGGGATGAAGATCACCCGTGTGACGGTGAACACCAGCACCAACGCGAACCCGAGCAGCGCGTAAACGGCGCCGTTCGTCACCCCGTCCTGCAACAAAAACAACAGAATGGTGGAATCCAAGGCAATCCCTCCCCATATACGCGGCAGGTGCGTTTACTGCACCCCTGCTCCGCTCTTGCCGGCGGATTTAGATATAGGTCATAACTATTCGGCCCGTTGTCAGCAAGCCCGTCCGGTCCGCCCAATCGATCCTGCCCAAGAAAGCATCAAGTTTCCATCATGAAGCCCGCAACTCAAAAGAAGCGCCTGCCGCAACCGGCTGCCGCCAACGACTCCGCACCTCGGGCCAGTGATCCTGACACCAGAAAAGCCGAACAGGGCAAGTTGGCGCTCGGGCCGCTGCCGCAGCTGCTCGGCTACGCGCTGCGGCGCGCGCAGCTCGCCGTGTTCGCCGATTTCCACACAGCGTTCGCACTGTTGAAC
>JANYHP010000649.1 GCA_025359005.1 Hyphomicrobiaceae bacterium
CAGACGACGGCGCTGGTGCACGACTGGTGCCCGTCGTGGCGGGGTGGCGAGCGGGTGCTGGCGAGCATCGCTGCGGCGACCGGGGCGGGCGATATCTACACGCTGTTCGACTTTTTGCCTGACGCGATCAAGCGGGAGCACTTTGCCGGTGCGACGTTCCACACGTCGGTGGCGAACAGCTGGCCAATGGTTGAGCGGTACTATCGGCACTTGTTCTTCGCGTGCCCGTTCCTCGTCGAGCAGTTCGACGTGACCGGCTACGACATGGTGATCTCGTCGTCGGCTGCATTCTCGCGCGGGGTGCTGACGCGACCCGACCAGCCGCACCTGTGCTACGTGCATAGCCCCGCGCGCTATGCTTGGGACGAGCAGTTTTCTTATCTGACGCAAGGACGGCTCGGCTATGGACCGAAAGGTCTTTTGTATCGGTGGATGCTGCATTCGCTGAGGACATGGGATGCGCGCACGGCGCATGGGCCGGACCTGATGCTGGCGAATTCGAGCTATGTGCGCGGGCGAATCCGGCGCGTGTATGGACGCGACGCGCGGGTGCTGTTTCCGCCGGTGGAGGTCGATCGCTTCACGCTGATCGAGGACAAGGACGACTATTACGTGACGGCGTCGTTCCTGGCGCCCTACAAGCGGACGGACCTGGTCATCGAGGCCTTCAACGCGATGCCGACGCGGCGGCTTGTCGTGGTCGGCGAAGGGCAGCAGTCGGATCGGCTGCGCAAGCTGGCGGGGCCGAATGTGACGTTTACGGGCTATCTGCCCGATGACGCCTATCGGGATACGGTGGCGCGGGCGCGGGCACTGGTGTTTGCAGGCTGCGAGGATTTCGGGATTGCGCTGGCGGAAGCGCAGGCTTGCGGGACGCCGTTGATCGCCTTCGGGCGTGGCGGGGCGGTCGATATCGTCAAGCCGCTGGGACAATCGCCAGAGCCGACGGGCGTGCTGTTCAAACGGCAAACACGTGAGTCGATCGAGGACGCGGTGGCGCATTTCGAAGCGAACGTGGCGGATATCACGCCGGCGGCGTGCCGGAAGAATGCGCTGCGGTTTGCGCCGCAGCGGTTCCGGGCAGAGTTGCTGCAAGCAGTGGACGACGCGGCCGCGATCAATGCAGAGCGGATGGCGTAGGCCGCCCCCCTCGTTGCATCGCTACGCCGCCGCCTCACCGTCCGCCGGCGACGAGCGGGCAGGGGTAACGATCGCACGCATTTCGGCGAGATAACGAGCGGCGGTGCGGTCCCAGCTAAAGGCGCGGGACTGGGCGAGGCCGGCGGCGATCTGGCGGGCGCGCAGGGATGGGTCGGCGTGCAGGGCGCGGACGTGGGCGAGCCACGCATCGGGCGCGTCGGGGGCGGCAAAAAGCGCGGCGCTGCCGCATATTTCCGGCAAGCTCGCCCGATCGGTAACGACAACCGGGCAGCCACGCGCCATCGCCTCGAGGGGTGGAAGGCCGAAGCCCTCGGTCAACGAGGGAAATGCTAGACACAGACTGTCCTGCAGCAGGGCGGCCAGAGCGTCGTCCGGGATGCGGCCGAGCCAATGGATGTTTGAATGGCCGGCGGCGACGGACGGCTCGGAGGCAGGAGCGAAAACGCTGCCATCAGCGAGGCCGACGATGGCGAGGGACAGGCCATGCTCGGCCAACCGGGGCGCAAGGTTCAGCAGCATCGCGATGTTCTTGTGAGGCGCGAGACTGCCGAGAACGACGATGGTGCCGGGGCCCGCGGCCCGACGCGTGGCATCGGTGTGGCGCGGGGTCCAGCGAAGGGCGTGCTCGTGGCCGTTGGGGGCGACGAAGACCTCTTCAGGGCGCGCGATGCCATAGCGTACGAGTTCGGCGGCAGAGAAGCGGGAGACGGTGGCGATGCGGTGCGCGGTACGGCCGAGCAGCGGATGGAGCACGCGGTAAAGCGCGCGAAACGATGCCGAATAGCTTTGCGGGCAGGTGCGGGTGTTGGCGTCGTGGATGCAGACGATGTGGCGGCGATGCCAGAGCGGGCCGGTGTTGGCGAGGCTGAGCAAGCCGCCCGGCGCCGCGCGCGGCAACTCGACCTGCTCCCAGACATGGCCGGACCGGCGGCCGACGATGCGCACCGTGATGTGGGTGAGCGGCAGGGCGACGGTTGTGCCAGGGGGGACGGCAAGCTCGACAGCGAGCGGCTCAGCATCCGCGGGCGCGGCGGCAAGCTGGCGATCAATGGTTGTAATAATCTCGCGCGCATAGCGCTGCACGCCGGTGACCGGCTGGGTGAGAAAGCGGCCGTTTATGGTCCAGGATTGCATCGACGTGTCTGCACCAGTTGGGAGCGTGCGCCTCCGGCCGCTGCCGCGCGGGTCGAGTGGAGTTTCGCACATCGGCGGCGAGGGCGGTGCTGCATCAGCGAATTTGGTTTATGTTTCTGAGGCACACTCGAGAGGCGGACGAACGCTGCCGCAATTTCGAAAGTCGTAGTGCACGTGCGCCGAAAGATCGGGCGGCGGCTCGCGTTTTTACATTCCATTTCCCGTCGCAGCAGTTAGAAATGCTCTGGAACGTCATAAGATTTTATAACCCTGTTTGTGTCACCCGCGGCCCCAATGACTACCGCACGCCGTCAATATGTTGCCGATCTGTCGCTGGCGCTGGTCAACCGGACCGGTGCCTACCATGTGTGCAGCGACATCGTGCGCGGGTGCCCACAGTTTTTCTCCGGCGTCCGCTATTGGCAATTCACGCTGAAGACCGAGCCGCACGGCGTGGTCCGAAAACTGCTGGCACGGGCCATGTTGTTTGATCTGGCGCATTCCAGGATCGGGCTGTTGCGTAGCCGGTTGGGCCTGGCCCGAGAGCGCGCGGCGCCGACAGTGTTTCTCGATCCGCTCTATGTGCTCAATACGGAGCTGCGCGCCGACGACATCGTGCTGTGCCACGACGTTGGGCCGGTGACGCATCCGGCCCTGTTCGATGCGGGCACGGTGGCGATGTATGAGCGGGCGTACAAAAAGATCCAGGCTGTGGGGCCGGGCGTGGTGTGTGTGAGCGTCGCGACGCGGGCCGCGTTCATGACGACGTATGGCAATCGCTTGCGCTTCGTCGAAACGATCCCGCTCTACGTGCGCGAGGCGATGGCGAGCGGAGCGGAAGACAGGCCCGACACGGTGTCCGGCCGGTTCCTGCTGACGGTGGCGGCGACGGAGGCACGGAAAAACTACGAAGC
>JANYHP010000033.1 GCA_025359005.1 Hyphomicrobiaceae bacterium
ATGAACGGGCGCGGTTTCTGGCGCGTCCGCCTTTGTAAATCTGGATCAGACTGCGGCAGCGGCGGAGGGTTCCGGCATCGCGTCTGGGGCTGCCAATTGCGTGAGCAACTTTTCCAGCGCTCGCTCTGTCATGGCCAACTCGTTGGCGATGTCGGCGGCGAGCGTCTCGCAATCGGCCGGTTCGGCGCCGAGGCGCAACTTCATTTCGAGGGCGCGACACTGCTCACTCAAGCGCTTGGCACCGACATTGGCGCTGGACGATTTCAGGCTGTGGGCGATGCTGCGCAGCAGGTCCGGATCGGAATGGGAGACGGCCGTTCGCAGCGCTATCAGGGCTTCCGGCACCGACGAAAGGAAGGCTCGGATCAAGCGTCCGAGGAACGCCGGCCGATTGCGGAGCAGGACCGTGTGGAGCGCGGTATCGAGCTGGGTTTCGGCCGGAACGATGGTGGTCGCTGGTGGGGGGGCAGAGGCGGTCGCTGCTGCAGCGGCCGCGACACCGGGCGCCGGAGCTTTGATGGCAAGAACCGTGTCGACCGCGATCTGATGGGCGGCCGAAGAAGCGGCGTCCTGCTCGCCTATTTTGTTGTCGACACCCCACTTCTCAAGCATGCCGCGAAGCTGCATGTCGGTGAACGGCTTGGATAGAAAATCGTCCGAACCGGCTTCCAACGCTTGCGCGCGGTCGCTCTCGTAGGCGTTGGCGGTGACTGCGATAATCGGCGTGCGGCCTTCACCTTTCAGACGCTCGCTCTCGCGAATGCGGCGCGTTGCGGACAGGCCGTCGAGTTCGGGCATCTGCGAATCCATCAAGATCACATCGAAGCGCGAGCGGTCATAGGCGGCGATCGCCTCGATGCCGTTGACGGCCACGGTGACGCGGCAATCCAATTCGCTCAAATATTCGCGGGCCACTTCGATGTTGGTCTGATTGTCCTCGACGAGCAGCACGCGCAGCTTCAGCTGCGGTGCGACGCCGCGATGCTGTTGCGGGGGCTGGAAGGCGCCGTGGGAGAACGAGCCGATGTCGAGATCAGGGTTCTGGGTCCGGGCGACTGCGGCCAGGAGATCGGTGCGCCGTGCGGGCTTGCTGAGGAAGATGGTGTTGCCCAGGCCCTGCTGGTCGATGGGGTTTGCATTCCAGTTGGCACTCATCAGGGCGATGACGCCGGTTCCGGCAAAGCGCGGGTTGGATCGGATCGTTCGGCAGAGATGCAGCCCGCTGAACCGCGGGCGGACGCGGTCGACGATCACGACACCGTACGGATCGCCAGATGCGAGGGCATCGCCGATCATGGAGAGGGCTTCCGTCTCGCTGAGAGCGCCGTCGGCGCGTGCGCCGCTGCCGGCCAAATTGCCCATCAGCATTTCGCGGTTCGTTTCGCGATCGTCGACGACGAGGGCGCGGACAGTGGAGAGCGAGATCTGATTGAGGATTGTGGCCGTCTCGGCCGTGGCGGTGACTTCGAATGGGATAGAGAAGCGCACAGTTGTGCCGCGCCCTTTTTCACTGGTCATCTTGACGGTGCCGCCGAGCAACTCGACCAGATGGCGCGTGATCGAGAGGCCCAAACCGGTGCCGCCGAAACGCCGGCTGATGGTGCTGTCGGCTTGCGCGAACGGCTCGAACAGGCGGGTTATCGCCGAGGCGTCGATGCCGATGCCCGTGTCGATGACTTCGAAGTCGACGGCGACTTTGCCGTCCGCGGTCTCGGTCGGTCCGATGCGAACGACGACCTCGCCGGCCTCGGTGAATTTGATGGCATTGCCAATGAGATTGATGAGCACCTGACGCAGGCGGACCGGATCGCTTTTAACTCCGACGGGAGTGTTTGTGGCGACGATGAGGTTGATTTCGAGGCCCTTGCGATAGCCGGACGTGGCGCACAATTCTACCGCATCCTCGACGCAGTGACGGAGATTGAAGTCCTGCATGTCGAGCTTGAAGTGGCCGGCCTCGATGCGCGAGAGATCGAGCACGTCGTTGATGATGCCGAGCAGGCTGCGCGCGCTATCGCAGAGTGTCGTCGCAAGGCGCGTCTGGCGGGGGGAGAGATCGGTCTTCAACAGAAGATCGCCCATGCCCAGGACGCCATTGAGCGGCGTGCGCATTTCATGGCTCATCTTGGCGAGGAACGCCGATTTCGCCTGGTTGGCGAGGCCGACAAGACGATTGGCGGACTTGAGGCTTTCCTCGGCTTCCTTGGCGCGCGTCGCATCGAGGATGACGCCGGTCCACAGGACGGTCTCGTCGTCGACGCGTTCCGGCCTGGCGATGGCGTGGGTGTGCCGGTTGCGGCCATCGGGCAGCACGACGGAGGCTTCCACATCCCAGGTGGTCAGCGCCTTGGATGCGGCGACCAGATTTTCCCGGAAGGTGCGGCGATAATCGTCGGCGTAGGTGCGAAACAGGACGTCGGGGTCCTTGATGACGGCTTCCGGATCGACGCCGAAAAGTTCGCGCGCGCCCTCGCTGAGGAATGTATAGCGGATATCGCCATTCATTTTGACGATGCGTTGGTAGACGACGCCGGGGATCGTCTTGGCGAGCGAGCTGAACTGATTGAGTGTGTCGGCTTTTATTTCCTTGCGCCGCGAGTACATCGCCGCGGCCAGCGGCACGCTGAGGTCGATGTCGAACTGTGCGGCGATTTTCCCAAGATCCATTTGCCGCTTGAAGCCGACCACGATCAAAGCGACCGGCTTGCCCTTCGGGCCGATGAGCGGCAGACAGCCATAGGACTTGAATTTCAAGGCGGTCAGGGCCGGTTCGTGTTTGACCGGCTTTTTGTTTGCTGCGCCGAGATCGACCAGAAGTGGTTTGGCTGTTCTGAAGCAGGCGCGCAGCGGGCAATTTGGTCGCGGCGACAGCAACGCGGTCGCCAGGGCGCCGCTCGTCGAAACAACGGTTACTGATTCGCTGGCGCCTGATGCGCCGATAATGGCCACGTCGGCGGCGCCAAGGGCCGCTTTGACCGCGCCTGCACAGGCCGCCCCGAAGACTGCATCAGTCTGGGACGTGAACGCTGCTGCAAAGAGAGCGCGCTCGTAGACAGACCTGATCTTGATGCGGCCTGCGAGATCGGACTTGCCGGCGCGAACCGTCTTGGCTGGCTTTGGGGCTGGTTTTTTGGTGGACGGCTTGGAGGTGCGCGAAGCGGTGCGAACGGTCATGGGAACCTGTTGGGAGAGAGTTTGTGCGCGCGATGTGACGGCGATCACTCGATCGCGAAGGCATTCGATGGTGTGGGTGGAAGCGGCGCAACCGGCAGTGTCGCGCCGTCGCCGTCCTTGGCCTGCTGAGGGGAAACGCCGTAGTTGGATCGGGCGAGGATGCCGTCGTTGTCGTAGACCATCGTGGCGCCTTCGAAGAGCGGGAAAGGAATGCGCAGGCCGATCTCGCGTGCCTTGCGGAAGCTGATGGCGACATCCGGCGGTGAGACGAGGCCGACGGGCAGTTCGCCGACGGGCTTCTTATTCTCGATGATGTTTACTGCATAGAGCGCGGCCTGATGGGCGTTGCTTTCAAAGCTAACACCGACCGAGAGCGCGGCAGTGTTGTCGCCGCCCTGCACGACGTCTGTCACCGCGCTCAGCACGGGCACACGGAATGCGTTGGCGTTGATAGTGGCGATCTCGGAGAACACGGTGGTCGAGCCGGTAATCCAGAAAATGCTGTTGGAGAGATCGGGATCGTTCTTGCGCATGGTGTTGACGGTCTCGTGCACCATGGCGGCGATTTCATCGCGTGCCTTGGCGGTCGACTTGAGCGCGAGGTCGAACACGCGAATGCCACGGGCACGCGCGAAATCTCCGGCGGGCTTCGATTGTGTCTGCACCGCGCTGATGTTGTTGGCGTCGACGAGGATCGCGAGGTTTTTCAAGTTGGGCTTCAACTGCAGCACGTAGGACATTTGTGCGTCGATCGGCATGTTCAGCGACGTGAACGCAAAGTTGGTGCCCGAACCGCTGTC
>JANYHP010000079.1 GCA_025359005.1 Hyphomicrobiaceae bacterium
GGCCGAGGGGCGCGACGCGATGGCGCGCGGGCGGCTGATTCTCAATCCCGATCCCCCCGCGATGGGCGAGGTGCGGACGCTGACAGCCGCCGGTCCTGCAGGCCCCATACCGATCCGGCTGTACCGCCCGGCGACTGCGGCTGTGGAGCACCCGTTGCCCGCGCTGGTCTACTACCATGGCGGCGGCTGGGTGATCGGCGATCTCGACAGTCACGACGTGCTGTGCCGGCAGATCTGCGCGGCCAGCGGCTGCGCGGTGGTGTCCGTCGACTATCGCCTGGCGCCGGAGCACCGTTTCCCCGCAGCCGTCGATGACGCTTACGCAGCTTTCGTGTGGGTCGCAGCCAACGCAGCGTCACTCGGTATCGACGGCGCGAGACTGGCGGTGGGCGGCGATAGCGCTGGTGGCAATCTGGCGGCGGTGGTTGCACTTATGGCCCGCGACCAAAACGGCCCGAAGATCGCCCTGCAATTGCTGATTTACCCGGCAGTCGATTTCCGATTCACGGGCACCAGCTACACAACCGAAGCCGACGTGCTGCCGCTGACGGACAAGGCGATGGCATGGTTTCGCGGGCACTACCTTGGGCCCGACAGCCGCGAAGCCGCGCTCGACTGGCGTGCGTCGCCAGCACGGGCGCCGCGCCACACCGGGTTGCCACCGGCCTATATCCTGACCGCCGAGCACGATGTGCTGCGGGACGAGGGGCGCGCCTATGCCGCCACGTTGCGGGCCGCGGGCGTCGCTGTCGATGAGGTCCAATATCCGGGCATGATCCATGGCTTCATCACCATGGGCCGCATCGTGGCGACCGCCAACACTGCAAGCGCCGCCTGCGGCAAGGCGCTGGCCCGTGCGTTGAGCTGAGCGGCCGACAGCCAAGACATCGGAACCGATCCAACCGGCCGTGCCATGGCTATCCCCTTTCCTCCGGCGCCAAAAGGAGGAGGTCCGTAGGGCGGGTTAGCGCAGCGTAACCCGCCACCACGGGCGAGGACGTTGCCACGGCTCCTGGCGCGACCCTCGCTTCTGGCGACGCAATACGCCGCGAAGGGCGACTATTGCGCCCTACAGGAGAGCGCTTTTTCGGAGAACCGGAACTGCGGGGATAGGCATGCGGCCCTGCTGTTCCGCCGACCGGTGCCTTCCGGCGGCCGGATTATTTTGCCGCGGTGACCTGGATCTCCACCAGCATGCGCGGGTCGGCGAGCTTGGCCTCGACGCAGGCGCGCACGGGCAGGTGCTGGCCGCCGTTCCATGCGCTCCAGATCTCGTTCATGGCATCGCGGTGGCGGATGTCGGTAACCCAGATGGTGGCAGAGACCACCTTGCTTTTGTCGGTGCCGCAGATCTTGAGCAGCCGGTCGATCTCGTCGACCACTTCCTGCGTCTGGCCCTTGATGTCTTTCGTCAGGGTCTTGGGCGTGATGCCGGCCAGGAAGGCAAAGCCATTGGCCTCGACGGCGGATGACAGGATCTTCGATGATTCGTGGCGTTTGATGGTCATGGCGGGGGCTCCGGTTATCAAGAAGCAGTCTGCTTACCGCCGGCACTCGGGGCGCACAACGAAAAAGGCCCGGCATTGCTGCCGGGCCCCGGATACTTTTCCCGGTGCGGCGTGCGCCGTCCGGTGTCAGATCCACTTGACTGCACGTGCGACCGCTTACGCGGCTTGCACACGCGCCTTCTGAGGACGGCTTAGACGGACAGGTGCCCGCTTTGCCATACCAGTGCGCGCCACGAGCACGGCTTCGTCGCCGCGCTTGTGCTCCTTGACAACCACGTCGCGCGCTTCAAACGCACGCCGCAGTATGCTGGCGATCATGTGCGGCCGGACGGAACCGCCCAGAAACACATCGAACGCCGCATATTCCGCATCGGGCCAGCTGTGGATGGAAATATGCCCATCCCGCAACACGGCTACGCCACTGACGCCCATACCGGGCACAGTGTGATGCAGATGACTATGGAGCAAAGTGGCTCCACTTGCCTCGACGCATGCCCTCAAAGCCCGTTCGACGATATCGAGATCGCCGAGGTTCTTTGCACCGAACAAGTCGATGACGAGATGCGTACCCGCGAACTTGATGCCATCCCGCTCGTTTGAGTTCGACTGAACAAGTTCAGTGCGAACGACAGGCGAGCACGATGACGGCGTACCAAGATCTTCCTTTTGGGTGGTGCTTGAACGAGTCAAGTCCATCCCCAATTGGAAGAGGGTGTCATTAAAGGCCATATGACCCTCCCCAACCAGTAGACAGATATTTGACCCGCCGCTCCTTACCTTATGGTTTCAGGGTTTCCTTGACCTTTGGGGCAGGTGGACTGACGGACGAGAGGGCCTATGGGGCAATCCCCCCCCCAACGCAAGCGGAATTTTTCTCCGTACGACAGTTTTTTGACAGCGATGGAAACGGGGGGTTAACTGACAGAGATTTGTGACAGAAAATCCTGCCTCGCAAGCTTGAAAACGACGCCAAAACTATAACCGACCCCTCTGCCCGGCAAGGTCGCGAAAGCAACGGTCGAACAGCAAAAGCGGCGATGCATGGCGAACGGCAAATCGAAAACGAACGACACAATCAGTCCACAACTTTTGCAGCCGCCAGCCCAAGGCGGCCGAGGATGGCGGTGACGCTGGCGATGACGGTGATAAACTGCACATGCCCGATGGCCTGCCCGCCGGTTGCGAAGGCCCAGGCAGACGCCGCAAAGGCGGCCACCGCGACACCCAGCAGCCAGGGAAAATTGCCGCGCAGATAGACGACGGCGGCGAGCACTACTCCCGTCACTGCCGCCGGGATCGCCGACCAGATGTAGGCGTCCAGTGTGCGGGTCGCGACGTAGACGGGCAATTCGGCGAGCTTGATCGACTTGATGCTCGGTGGCCCCATGCCGAGCACGCCCGACACGATGTAGATCAGTGCCATGATCAACGCGGCGATCGCCGGCCCCAGCAGGGTCGAGAACAACAGCGTCCACAGCGCCTTGAGGGCGGGCGCCACCGGCCCCGTCTTCTTCCTCCCGGGGAAATCGACGATATTGCCGTTGGGTTTTCTGCTACTCGCCATGGGCGCGACCTTTAAGAATTTGGGCGCCCAAGCTGCGGCGCATCCGGAAGGCGTAGGTCTCCAATCCTGCGCTCGTCAAGGGACCCCCAGCTGGGACCCGCAGCCGGACCCCGTTCAGCGGGCTTCCCCCCACGCATGCGAGCCCCGCTTGTTTTGAAGGTCGGAGCACGGCAAATCGTGGCATAACGCCGACGATCCGGCCCGAAACGTCTGCAAGGCTCCCAATGACCGCACGTCCCGCACAAGCGTCGCCGACACTAACCGCACGCCCGGCCTGGGTCGTGGTGTTGGCTGCCGGTGTCATCACCGGCATGGCAATGGGCCTTCGTCAGGTTATGGGGCTCTATCTCAATCCGGTTTCGCTTGAACTCGGCATCGGTCGCGAGCCGTTCTCTAACGCGATGGCGCTGGCAAACCTGATGTGGGGCCTCTTCGCAATCATCGCAGGCGGCATCGCCGACCGCTATGGCGCTGGTCGCGTGATCGTCACGTGTGCGCTGTCGACCATTGTCGGCCTGCTGGCAATGGCGGCGTCCGCGTCACCAGACTGGCTCAATCTCAAGGCTCTGTTCGACGGGCCTGATTGGCTCGATCTCAGGGGGCTGCTCAAGGGTCCGCAATGGCTCTATCTCAGCGGCATGCTGACGGGCATCGGTGTTGCTGGCACGAGCGTCTCGGCGCTGGTCGGCGCGGTCGGTCGTGCGGTCCCCGGCGAGAAGCGCATGGCCGCCATCGCCTCGCTCGGCATGGCAGCGGGCGTGGGTCAGTTGATTGCCTTTCCTTATGCCCACCTGTTGATCGAATACACCGGCTGGAAGATGTCGCTGGTGGTGCTGGCAGTCACCGGCCTCGCCATGATCCCGCTCGCCTGGCCGCTGGTCGGCAAACCGCAACCGATTGCGGCCGGCGCCAAGTCGCAGTCGCTGGGCGAAGCCGTGTCCGAAGCGTTCGCGCTGCCGAGTTTCTGGTTGCTGACGCTCGGCTTCTTCGTCTGCGGCTTCCATCTGTCGTTCTACGGCGTGCATTTGCCGGCCTTCGTCAGCGACAAGGGCCTGCCGGCCTGGACGGGCGTGTGGTCGCTAATGGCCGTGGGGATCACCAATATCGCCGGCACGTACATGTCGGGCCAATCGGGCCGCTGGATCGAAAAGCGCGTCGGTTTGAGCTTTATCTACTTCATGCGCAGCTTCGCCTTCGTGGCGCTGCTGTTCCTGCCCATCACACCGTGGACGGTGATCGGTATCTCGGCGCTGCTGGGCCTGTTCTGGCTGTCGACGGTGCCGCTCACGTCGGGGCTGGTGGCGCTGTTCTTCGGGACGCAGTGGATGTCGATGCTCTATGGCTTTGTGTTCCTGTCGCACCAGTTGGGATCGTTTTCCGGTTTGTGGCTCGCAGGCGTCACCTTTGACGCGACCAAATCTTATGACACCATGTGGTGGATCTCGATCGCGCTGGCCCTCGCCGCAGCCCTCATCCATCTGCCGATCCGGGAACGGCCGGTGGCACGACTGGCTGGTGGGCTTGTACCTGCCGAATAATTGGGCCTTTACACCGAGCCTCGCCACCATGAACGACGCCGGCACAGACATCATACCCGAGCCCAACAGCGCATTGCTGCCGCCAGCGGCGCGGCGATGGGTCTGGCTGACGCTCGCCGCGTTGCTCGGCAGCGCTGTGTACCTGCTAGCCGTGCGCGGGACCGCCATTCTCTACGACCTCGGGCAAGGACTGGCGGCCCTATGCTTCTAGCGCTCCGGACCCTCGCGATGTGTCTGGCTCTGGGCGCCAGCACTTGGCCGGCACACAGCCAGCAGATCGTCACACTGACCAAACAAGGCGCCTTCGACGACGTCCGCATGGACTTGGGCAACGCCGTGATCGCCACTGGCGTCACGATCCAGTCGCAGGGCAACATCGCCGCCATGCTGGGGCGCACCGCCGCCGATCTCGGCGCCACCGAGACTGTCTACGCCAACGCCGAGTTCGTGGCGTTCTGTTCGGCCCGCTACTCGCGCGCGCTGATGGAGGCAGACCCATCCAACATCGCGTTCTGCCCCTTCACGGTCTTTATCTATGCGACCAAGGCAAAGCCGGGCGAGGTCGTGGTCGGCTATCGCCCGATCGTCGTGGCTGACAAGCAGGGTGCCGGCGCCCTGGCGGCCGCCGCCGAGGCCAACGCCCTGCTGCAAAAAATCATTGAAGAGACCATAAAATAGCTGCGCGCTTGCAGCCGCACTTTACGGATTGGTTGATTATTCGGCGAACCAGGCGCTTAATCCCGTCGCACCGCGGTAGCCCGTTTCACCGACCATTGTCTTGCGATGATGCTTGATGACTAACCCCGACCCGACCGTGAGCCCGTTTTTGCAAGCGGTCGCGCGACCGGTCGTGCCGCCGTCAACGCGCGGTGCGCGGCTGGTCCGCTGGGCCGTTGGTGTGGCATCGTTGGCCGTGGTTGCAGCCCTTATGCTGGCCCCTGATTTCTGGCCCCTGCTGACCCGCCTTGATCATTGGACCGCAGACTGGCGAACCGCCTACCTCTCCGACCGGCCGGCAACGCAAAACACGCGGATTGCCGTCATCGCGATCACCGACGAGACCTTGCGCAACTACGTGAGTTCGCCCATCGATCGCGGTCTGCTGGCAGAACTTGTCGAGGCGGTCGACAAGGCCGGGCCGGCCGTCATCGCCCTCGACGTGCTGTTCCTGAAGGCGACCGACGCCGCCAAGGATGAACGCCTGATCCAAGCGCTCCGGGCATCGCGCGCCAAGATCGTGCTCGGCGCCCTCGATGCGCGTGGCGACCTGCTGCAGTTCCAGCGGGAGTTCCAGGCCGCCTATCTGTCACGCAGCGAACGGCAGGCAGGCTTCGTCAATACACGTCATGAAAACGATGACGTTGTTCGTTTCACCGCCAGCGATTTCGGCAAATCGCCTTACCCCAAGAGCTTCTCTCGCCTCATCGCAGAAATGGCCGGTGCACGAGGCACCGACGACACGTCCAAGCCAATTCCCTGGCTCCTTGATGCAGCTGATGGCAAGCCCGCATTCCTCACGATCGCGGCCGAACGGCTTCTGGGACCGCAAGGTTCGGCGGACGCGGCATCGTTGAAAGATCGCGCCGTTATCATCGGCGGCGTCTTCCCATTCCGCGATCAGCACCGGGTGCCCCTGTCGGTGCGAACCGGAGCCAGCATGCCTGGCGTCTATATCCACGCGACCGTCGCTGCCGGTCTGCTCGATCCCAACCGGCGCATTGCGGAAATATCACCGTTGGCAACCCGCTTGCTGCTCGCTGGGTTAGCACTGCCCGCCGTCCTGATGGGCCTCGCGCTGTGGCGCAGCATGGCTGTCGCCTTTCTGGGGCACGGGTTCGCCGTTGTCTTGTTGCTTGCCGCTGACGCCGTCTGTTTCACACAGTTCCGCCTTCTGCTGCCGTTCACATTGGCTGTGACAGCGTGGGTTGCCGGCATTACTGCCGGACGGTTCCTAGGGGCGGTTGCCGTACCAAATTTTTCCTTCCGGAGGTCTGCTTCATGAGTTCTGTTCAACCCCGCTTCGGCGTTGTCGCGTGCCTGCTGGCGGCGACCGTTCTGGCCACCACAGCCGCGCGCGCGCAGGGTGTCGCCAAGGAGAGCATACCCGGCGGCGTGGAGGCGCGACCGAGTTTCCCTGAGGCCGTCGTCGCGCCAGTACCGAAAACCGCGATCCCGGCGCCGGCTCCCCCGGTCGCCCCCATGATCCGGAGCGCCCCCGGTGCGCCCGTAACCGCACCGATCCCCGCCCCCACCGCACCAGCGAAAAAGACCAAGGGACCCACAGGCCAGAAGAAGTCCGAAGTGCCGCCGCCCACCCAGGCGCCAGCACAGGCCAAGGCAGCGCTTCAGGTCCCACCTCTGCCTCAGGCCAAGGCGCTTCCCCTGGCCACA
Organism: Hyphomicrobiaceae bacterium; assembly: GCA_025359005.1. GTDB lineage: Bacteria > Pseudomonadota > Alphaproteobacteria > Rhizobiales > Hyphomicrobiaceae > JABFRJ01. The sequence continues at coordinate 7,002 of JANYHP010000079.1, forward strand.
ACGCGCTCGCTCGCGCCTGGCGCCACTCCCGGCGCGGCAGTGCCAGCCGCCAGTGCCGCAGCGCCTGCCGCCCCGTCTACTCCGCCCGTGGGCGGCAAAGACGGCCGCCCGGGCGCCGTCGAGCGTGTGCCCGGCCAGCCGGCCGCGCCGCAATAAGGCAACGGCTCAGCGGGAGCGCTGTGTCCTACGAACCCCTGGGGTCACCCTGATTGCGGCCCTGTGGATCAGGTGCGCGTCGACCGCTGTTTCGCGCGCGTTCGTGGTATAGGCACAGACGTTTCGCGGTCAGCCGACGGCCCACACCTTCGAACACACGAGGTGTGCACAGTCATCGACGCCGTGGCGACGTTGATCCTCCGAGCCGTGCCCGAGCCGACCAAACCATGCGTCCCGCTGTCCTGAACCCGCTGTTCGTATCCGCCCAGAGCATTTCGGGCGTCGGGCCGCGCGTCGACCTGCTGCTGCGCAAGGCGTTGCGCTTACCGCCGGGCATTTCCGAGCCCCGCGTCATCGATCTGATCTGGCATACGCCCACCGGCGTCATCGACCGGCGCGCGACGCCGACCATATCCACCGCCATCCCCGGCACGATCGCCACGCTGGAAGTGCGCGTGCTCAAGCACAAGGTGCCGGGTGGGACCAACAGCAAGGCGCCGTTCAAAGTAACCGCCGAAGACGAGACCGGACGCGTTGAACTGATCTTCTTTCATGGCGACCCGCGGTTCGCGGCCCGCCAGCTCCCAGTGGGCGAGGTGCGTTTCGTCTCAGGCCGCATCGAGCGCTACAACGATCAGCTGCAGATGACGCACCCCGACTACATCGTGGCGCCCGACAAGCGCGACGATCTGCCGATGCTGGAGCCGGTCTACCCCCTCACCGCCGGCCTCTCCGGAAAAATTCTGCAGAAGGCCGCGCGACAGGCTGCCGACAAAATGCCTGAGCTGGCCGAATGGCTGGATCCCGCATGGCTCATCGCCCGCGGCTGGCCTGACCACCACACAGCGGCCCTCAGACTGCACCGGCCGACGGACGCCGGCGACGTCTC
>JANYHP010000155.1 GCA_025359005.1 Hyphomicrobiaceae bacterium
GCAGAAAATGCGATAAACAAAGGGTTAGAGCGCTTTCCTCGATCCAAACCAAGTGGAAAGCGCTCTAGTATGCCGGTTGGCATGATCGATGCGCAAGCGATTCGCCAGCGGTGGGATGATGTCGGGTCGAAGCTCGATGAGCGGCGACGACGTTTGTTCGCCGCCGCCGAGGTCCGGTCGGCTGGGCGGGGCGGTCTTGAGGCTGTCGCCAAGATCACCGGGTTCGCGCGCTCGACGCTGGGGCGCGGTCTGAAGCAACTCGACGCGCCGCCGTTTGCGAGTGGACGGGTGCGTCATGAGGGCGGCGGCCGACACACGCTCGTGAGCCAAGATGCGTCGTTGCTCGATAATCTGCGGCGCGTGCTCGAGCCGGCAACGCTCGGGGACCCTATGCGTCCGTTGTTGTGGATTTCGAAGAGCCACGACAAGCTCGCCGCCGCGCTGCAGAAGATGGGCCACACGATCAGTGCCGTCAGCGTAAAGCGGCTGCTGCCGAACCACACCTTGAACGGTTTGCGCGTGCCTTCAAGCACAGTGCCGGACGTCAGGCTCGTCTGATGCCCGCATGTAGCGCACTCGAACAGGCCATCGTCGAGGGCATCTCCTTGCGCAAGGTGGCGGGACGCCTCGACATTCACGTGGAGACCGCCTTCCGGTGGCGGCACCGCTTCCTGGCCGAGCCGAAGGACGTGAAGGCCAAGGCGCTGCAGGGCACGGTCGAGGCCGACGAGACCTACTTCCTCCATTCGCGCAAAGGCCAGCGCAAGCTCGATCGCCCGGCTCGCAAACGCGGCGGTAAAGCCAAGAAGCGTGGGCTATCCGCCGAGCAGGTGCCGGTTCTCATCGCCCGCAACCGCAGCGCGGCGATGACCGATCAGATCCTCGCCGATCGCTCGGCACGGTCAATCGAGGCGGCGCTCGGACCCGTGATCGCGAAGTCGGCGGTCCTGGTGAGCGACGCGGCCGGCGGCTACCGCGCGTTCGCGAGCCAAGCCAAGATCGCGCACGTGCCGTTGAACCTGAGCGCCGGCGAGCGCGTGTTCGGCGACTATCACATCCAGAACGTCAACAACTACTGCAGCCGCCGCAAGGGCTGGATGCTACGCTTTCGCGGCGTCGCAACGAAATACCTCGACAGCTATCTCGGCTGGCACCGCGCCGACGATCGCGAAGGCAACACGCAGTCAGCGAGCCGCGTCCTCGCGGCAGCCTGGGGTTAGGGCATCAACATCAAAACCGAACAGCGCCAATATTTTTTCGGACCGACTACGGTTAGACGTCGCGCGATCAATCGCAGATGGTTGCGCGATAGCAGCGCGTCACGCCACCGCGGCAGACATAGTCGCCAAAGCGGTTGTAGTCGCAGGCGCCGCCGACGCGACGGCACTGGCGGGGACCGAGGTAGCAGCCGTTGTCGGACACGTAATAGCGGGAATAGCGATAGTAGCGGGGATAGCCATAAGCGTAGCTGCCGATGGCGGCGCCGGCGATGACGCCAGCCGCGATGCCGAGGCCAAGGCCATAGCCGCGACGTGCTTCCGCGGGCGCCGGTGCCGTCATCAGTGCACCAGCCAAGACGGCCGCACCAAGTACGGTCGAGACGGTTGCTTTGATTTTCCAACTCTTGAACATGGCAGGCTCCTGGGGGAAGGGGCGATGCGACCGTCGCATGCGCTCAGCGGCCCACGCATCGTTTGGCCGCCACGATGCTATAACTCTGACAGAACAGTGTAAATAAAATCAATATGGGGCAAACAGGCAACAAAGTGGCCCATTCACCCCATCCCGATCATCTGGTGCACTGCAACGCCGATGGCTATTCACAGCCCCGACGGCCTGCCAACTCAGGCGCGCGTCACTTCAGTGGTTTGGTGTCACGATCGATGACTGCGTGGCCATGACCGTCCCGGTCGATACCCCACGCGGGATGATAGCGATACTTCGGCCCGGTGTAGGTATAGCGGTAGCGATTACGCATTTCATCGGCCGATACCCAATAGCCCGTGTTGTAGCCCGGATACCAGGCCCGGCGGATGTAGCGATAACCATAGGCATCATCGCACATGGTCGATTCGCCTTCGCACTCGCCGCGGCCCACACGTTTGCGGGCGCCGAGCGGAATATCGCGGCCTTCCGGCGTCACAAATGGGTCAGAACCAAAGGCCTTCGCCGGTTCGGGCATCGTCACGGACGCGAGGGCGGCGGTGACCGCTGCCAAGCTTATGAGGGTAGTCACGCGCATGGGTCAGCATCCCTTGTCGGCCGAATCAATTCACACCATTTCAGCAAACTATACCTAACGACGCGTTAATCGCGAGCCCGCTCTGGCGCGTTGCCCCCCCGAAGTGCACGGCGGCCACAGTACGACGGCGCTGCACTATCAAATGCGTCGCGTGCGGTGTGTTTAATGAAATTCTCACCACGTCCTGCGCAAAGTGACGGCTGACTGCTGCCGTGGCATGGCCGCCGCCCGGAAACGGGGGCCGGTATGGCGAGCGGTCGTGATTGTTCAAAGGCTTCCTCGTGCAGGGTTCTGCCGCGCCACGTTCCGATCGTCAGTCTGTCGCCAGCGAGCCCGCTGACGGCCTCGACGCGCTGTTGTCGGAAAACGCCCGGCGCCTGCGGTCGATCGTTGGCCGCTGGCGGCATGAGGATGGCGACCGGCCGACCGCGCTGCCGATGGCGGCGCGCGACGGCGATGACGAAAAGCGTACGCCGGCACAGGAGCCGCCGACCGATGCTGCTTTGGCCCCTCAAGCGCACGCAGGCGCAACGGTCGCCGCGCCCGCCGCCGAAGCCACGCCTGTAACGCCGGCCGCCGCCGCAACACGCTCAGAAAGCCTTCAACCGGTTCCCGCCCCTCAGCCCAAGCCTTCTTCGGTCATCAAGCCTTCTGCGGTCATCGAGCCTTCTGCAGTCATCGAGCCTTCTGCGCGCGTCGCGACCAAAGCTGATGCCCCCCCGCGCGCAAAGCGCCAACCGCGCGCGCCCTCGCCGCCCAAGCGCGCGACTGACGACGACCGAGTGGCCCCGGACTCCATCGGTGCCGTTGCGTCGGCCCCGCCCGCGACGCGCGCAGCCACAAGTCCTGATGGCGCTCTGCCAGCGCTCGCGCCCCCTTCCGTGCATGTCCTGTCCAAACGCGGCGAACTGTGGTTGGCGCTGGTTGCCAGCAAGCGCGCCATCATGGCCGTCGGCTGGTTCAGCGCCGTCATCAACGTGCTGATGCTGGCCGGGCCGCTGTTCATGCTGCAGGTCTACGACCGCGTGATGGCGTCCGGCAGCGTCCCCACCTTGATTGCCCTGCTCGCGCTGACCGCAGCCGTCTACGGCATCATCGGCGTGCTGGAGTTGGTCCGCTCGCGCATCATCACCCGGATCGGCATCGAGATCGACCAGCGCATCGGCGATCGCATCTTCGAAGCGTCCCTCAAGGCGGCGCTGGCGCAGTCAGGCTCGCCGAGCGCGGCGCTGCGCGATCTCGACACGTTGCGCAACTTCGTCGCCGGGCCGGCACCGATGACCTTCTTCGACGTCTGGTGGGCGCCGGTCTATCTGCTCGTGATCTTTGCCACCCATTGGACACTTGGCCTCGCAGCGCTTGGCGGCTGCGCGCTGCTGTTGTTTACTGCCTGGCTCAGCGACAGCCGTAGCCGTGCGCCCTTGATGGAGAGCCAGAAGTCGGCGATCCGCGGCATGGAAATGGCAGAAACCGGCCAGCGCAACGCCGAGGCGATCACCGCCATGGGTATGATCGGCGCCTATCGCCTCCGCTGGCAGCGCATCAACCAGGAAGCGCTATCCTGGCAGGTCTATGCGTCGGATGTGCTTGGCGGCGTGTCGTCGGTTTCCAAAACGCTGCGGCTGCTGTTGCAATCGGTCATGCTGGCGATTGGCGCGGGTCTCGCGCTGAAGGGCGAGATCACCTCCGGTTCGATCATCGCGGCGACGATCATTTTCGGTCGCGCACTGGCCCCCGTCGAACAGGTCATCACCCATTGGCGCAGTTCGCTCAAAGCGCTCGACGCCTACAAAAAGCTCGAGCAGTTGCTCGCGGGCATTCCGCCGCCGAACCGCACCATGGCCTTGCCCAAGCCGAACGGTCACATCGAGGTCACTGGCTTGCGCGTGGCCGCGCCCGGCTCGCAGGCCATCATCCTCAACAATTTGAATTTTGAAGTGCGCCCCGGCCAGATGCTCGCCGTCATCGGCCCGAGCGCGTCCGGCAAGTCGACGCTCACGCGCGCCCTCGTCGGCCTCTGGAAGCCCGCCACCGGCGCCATCAAGCTCGACGGCGTCGATATCAGTCGCTGGGACAGCGAAGGCCTCGGCCAACATATCGGCTACCTGCCGCAGGATATGGAACTGTTCTCCGGCACCGTGCGCGAAAACATTGGCCGCTTCCGTGCCGATGCCACGGACGCGGAAGTCGTCGCCGCAGCAACCGCCGCCCACGCCCATGAAGTCGTCATGTCCTTGCCCAACGGGTACGCCACCGAACTCGGCGCTTTCGGCACGCATTTGTCCGGCGGCCAGCGTCAACGCATCGCGCTCGCCCGTGCGCTGTTCCGCAATCCCTCCCTCGTCGTGCTCGACGAAGCCAACGCCAACCTCGACCGCGCCGGTGACGTAGCGCTTGCCGCCGCCATCGACGGCATGCGCAAGCGCGGCCAGGCCATCGTCTTCGTCTCTCATCGCGTGCAGGCGATCCAGCAGGCCGACACGCTGCTCTACATCGAGCGCGGCCAGCAGAAGGCTTTTGGCCCGCGCGATGCCGTGCTCGCCGCCATCAACGGCCAACCGCCTCCGCAGACGCCGCAGCAAACCGCGCCGCAAGGCAAGCCCAACCCCGAAGCCCCGTCGCCGCGCACCAGCGCGCCGGCCGCGTGAGCCGAGCGCAGATGACCGCAGCCCCGCTCACGCTCCAGGCATCGAACGCGACGCTCCCCGCGCTCGCGGAACCGCCGCGTCTTGAAGTCATCGGCGAGGCGTGGCCATCGACCGAACCATGGATTGCCTATGGCAAGATGGTGCTCGCGGCTTTGGGCATCGTCACGCTGCTGTTCAGCTTCGTCAATATTTCCGGCGCTATCGTCGCGTCCGGCACGGTCGCCGTCGAGAGCAATACCAAAACCGTGCAGCACCTCGAAGGCGGCATCGTGCAGAAGATCCTCGTCAAGAACGGCGACCTCGTGCGGGAGGGCGATGTGCTGATCCGCCTCGATGATACGCAGCTCCGCGCCAACCACGGCGTCGCCCGCGGTCGCACCCTGGATGCGCTCACGCAACAACTCCGCCTCGAAGCGGAACGCGACAGCACGCCCACGTTCGTGCTGCCGGCGGCCTTGATCACCAACAACCAGGACCCCCAGCTTCTCCGCATGTTCGAAGCCCAGCATGCGTTGTTCGTCGCTCGCCGCACGGGCCGTCAGGGTGAGCAGGGCGTTCTGCGCCAGCGGCTCGAGCAGCTCAAAAGCGATCTCGGCGGCATGCAGCAACAGCTCGAAGCCCGCCAACGCGAGTTAGACTTCGTCAGTCGCGAATTGAAGGGCGTGCTGCCGCTGTTTGAGAAAGGCTTCATCAACCAGGGGCGCCTCAGCCCCCTGCAACGCGACGAGGCCCGCCTCAAAGGCGATGTCGGGCGTCTGGTGACGGATGTCGAAAAGGCCAAATCGGCCATGGCAGAAGCAACCCTCAAGCTGGCGCAGAGCGACAAGGACTTCCAGTCCCAGGTCGCCGACGAGTTGCGCAAGGCGTTGGCCCAGTTCACCGAGGCCAGCGAAAATCTCACTGGCATCGAGGACCGGCTCGCCCGCGCTGAGATCCGTGCGCCACGCAAGGGCCGCATCAACGGCCTGTCGGTGACAACGGAAGGCGGCGTCGTGCAAGCAGGTAGCCCGCTGCTGCAAGTAGTGCCCGACGACGAGAAGCTCGTCGTTGAAGCCAAGATCCAGCCGCAAGATGTCGACAAGGTGCGCGGCGGCCTGAGTGCCGTCGTCAAGTTCCCCGGCATCAACGCCAAGACCACGCCGCGCCTCGAGGGCATCGTGACGACGGTTTCACCTGCCACGCTGAAAGACCAGGATCAGCAGAACAAGCCCTACTACCAGGTGCACGTCGAATTGTCGGCGGAAGAACTCGCCAAGCTCGGCGCCGACCACAAGCTGATCCCCGGCATGCCCGCTGAAATCTACATCGAGACCACGCCGCGCTCGATCCTGACCTACCTCGTGAAGCCGATCGCCGACATCATCAGCCACCTCGGCCGCGATGGCTGAGCGGGATTGCCAAGTCATGGTAGGCCAAGTCATGGTAGGGCAAGTCATGGTGACGGACGCACTCATTGTCGTGTAGCCTTGCGTCGGCGTGCTCGACACGCCGCCGCGCGAGGCCAGCCCCGATGACGCCTTCAACTCCCGATGATGGTCCCAAAGATCCCGAGTGGCACGCGGCCAGGCTCGATTTCAGCAAGGCCATGTCCTACAGCGATTACCTGCAACTTGATGCGGTGCTCGACGCTCAACGGCCGTTGTCGCCCGACCTCAACGAGATGCTGTTTATCATCCAGCATCAAACGAGCGAATTGTGGATGAAGCTCATCCTGCACGAACTCGATCGTGCCATGATCGCCATCCGTACGGACGCGCTGCCGCAAGCGTTCAAGATGCTCGCCCGCGTCTCTCGTATCATGGAACAGTTGGTGGGTGCGTGGACCGTTCTCGCCACCATGACGCCGCCGGAATATTCGGCCATCCGCCCGTCGCTGTCGCAATCGTCCGGCTTCCAGTCGTTCCAATATCGGGCCATCGAATTCCGGCTCGGCAACAAAAATCGTGCCATGCTGGCGCCGCATCGCCACAACGCCGCCCGTCTTGCCGTGGTCGAAGCCGCGCTCAACGCGCCCTCCATCTATGACGAGACGATCGCGCTCATCGCCCGTCGCGGATTTGCCATTGAGGCCGCCGTGCTGGCCCGCGACGTGACGATGCCGACCGTACCCGATGCCAGCGTCGAGACCGCATGGGCCACGATCTACAAGAATCCCGAAGCGCATTGGGATCTCTACGAACTCGGCGAGGAACTCGTCGACCTCGAAGATGCCTTCCGGCTCTGGCGCTTCCGTCACGTCACCACGGTGGAGCGCATCATCGGCTTCAAACGCGGCACCGGCGGCACCGACGGCGTCGGCTATCTGCGCCGCATGCTTGACGTCGTGCTGTTCCCCGAACTCTGGCGCATCCGCACCGCGCTTTGACGCGTGCGCGCAGGCGGTGCCACGCGGCAGCGACGGCCGGGCCACCGGAGCATTTTCCACCAAAGTGGACACCGGTTTGGTGCAGAAAATGCGACAAACAATAGCCTAGAGCATTTTCCACCAAAGTGGACACCGGTTTGGTGCAGAAAATGCGATAAACAAAGGGCTAGAGCGCGTGTCCTCGATCCAAACCAAGTGGAAAG
>JANYHP010000157.1 GCA_025359005.1 Hyphomicrobiaceae bacterium
GCTTTGTGAGCAGCGAGGCGGACCGAGCGACTGTCGCCGCCAAGGCTGCAAGCATAACCGTCGGGAACGACGTTGAATTGCGGCCGTGGCCGATCTGCGAGGCGTTGCTGACGTTGCGCGAGCCGTTGCGGCGACCGAGCCGGCCGTCGATCACGCTTGTTGGCGGCGACCGCACCCTCAAAGTCGGCGAGCGCTATTCGTTCCAGGTTACCACGCCGGACAACCCGTCCTACCTCTACGTCGTCTACATTGAGGACGACGGCACGGTGGTCAACCTGCTGCCGCGGCGCAGTCCGCTCCGCGCCCAGCTCGAGGGCCGCTCGACGGTGACGTTCGGCGATGGCAAGAGCGGGCGGCCGACGTTCAAGGTCACACAGCCGAAAGGCCTCGATGCCGCCGGTACGCTGCGGCAGCCGAGCGATCCCGAGCGCGGCCACGAGGCCGTCATCGCCATCGCCGCGCGCGCGCCGATCGACGAGCTGGAAGAGCTGGAGGGGCCGGACAGCCCCGTGTTCGCGCGGAAGCCGGCAACAGCCACAGTTACGGCCGCGTCAGCCACGGGCGCAGCGGCGGCGGGCATTTCGCCCGATCCTGCTGCCGCCAAGTCCGGCAGCGGCGACGCCGGCCCACCCGACCGGCTCTACCTCTCGCGCCTGCGCGACATCGTCACCCGTCGCGCCGCCCCCGATACGTTGCCGCGCGAGGTCAGCGCCTTCGTTTTGCATCTGCGGATCACCGATTGAGGTTGCCATGATTTTTCCACGTCTCCGGTTTTTCCGACGCGCCCCATTTTTCCGACGCGCCCCGATGACGCAGCGGCGCCCTGTCGCCGTGCTGTCCGCTCTCATTGCCGTCGTGGGCGCGCTGGCAATAGCGGCCCCCACGCCGGCGCTGGCCATCGATCCAGAAACCATCGTCAAGGCGCTGACGCCGAGGCCCAAGGCGGTGCCGTCCACACCCGCCGGCCCCACCGTCCGCAGCTTCAAGCCAGCCGGGACGCAGACCGGGCGCGGCATCGACATCGAGGGCGGCGAGGTGCCGGAAGCGGCGCCGGCGCGCATCGATCTCTACGTGCACTTTGAATACGACCAGTCCAGCCTGACCATGAGCGACGCGCGCCTCACGCTCGACGCCTTGGGCAAAGCGCTGGCCGATCCGCGGCTGGCCAAGATGAAGTTCGAAATCATCGGCCACACGGATGCGCGCGGCGGCGACGCCTACAACGAGGACCTGTCGAAAAAGCGCGCCCAGGCGGTGATGCAGTACCTCGTGCAGTTTCACAAGATCAACGCCAGCCTGCTGCGCGCCGACGGCCGCGGTCGTCGCGAGTTGAAAGATCCGAGCCGCCCCGACGACGCCATCAACCGCCGCGTCGAAGTCCGCACCATCCCCGACGGCACGTCGTGAGGGTTGAGGCGTTGGGTGCAAAAGCCCTTCGTGTCGCGCACCGAGCGCGCGGAAACCCATCTGGGCGGGACGTGGCGACGGCCGTGTAAAACAGCGCGGGTGCAGGGCGGCGAGCCCTGCTCGGGGATCGTAAGGGGCGACGCCCCTTGCATCGCGCGCGAGCGCGAATGGGCCCAGCGAGCGCGGTGCCTGCAAACAAGATGAGGGCTTCACCCTCGTACTCCCGCCAAAAGCCTGAGGCCTTTGGAACCCCATCTCAGGTGGATGTGGCGCGTGCCGTGCAGGCGCCACCCGCCATGCCAGGGCCGCATACGTGCCCCGGCCAGGCCTGGCCTCCACCTCCCCCCTGTGACGGCGCGCGACGTTGGTGCTATAGGCAGCGCGTGGACGGCTCGGCCGCTCCCGGACTATCGACCACAATCATCGCCGCACACGCCGCCCGACGGCCACGTGCCAGACCTGAAACGAGAGACCCATGACGGCCCAGACGACCGCGCAGACAGACAAAGCGGCAAAATACGCCAAGGTGAAGCGCGCGCCCAACGAACGCGAAAAACGCCGCATCGCCGAAAAGCTGCGCCGCGGCGTCCGCAACCGCCGCAACGCCCGCCACGGCTGAGGGGCATAGATCCAACCGCCAACCACAATCAGCGATCGCAGCAAGGTTGGTTTAGCGCCCACTTGGGCGCATAAGCCAACATCGCTCGCGCAGCCCGTTCCATGTTGGGTTACGGCCGCGACGCGCAGCCTAACCTAACGTGACCTACTCCGCGGCGGTGGCGAGGACGTTGGCCTGCGCGAGGGCCGCGCGGAGGGCTGCGACCTTGACCGGCTTGCGCAGAATGGCGTGGCCGGCATCGCGGATTTCGCGCTGGATCTCGGCGGAGCGGTCAGCGGTGATGATCAAAGCGGGGATATCGGCGGCGATGGTGCGACGCACGGCAGCGATGGCGCCGACCCCGGTTTCGCCATCCAGGTGATAGTCGGCCAAAATCATGTCGGGCCGTTGCGTGGCCCCGGCCAGTGCGGCGCAGGCTTCAGCGCTGCTCTCGGCGGTGATGACGCGGCACTGCCAACCGGTCAGCAACGTCCGCATGCCTTCGAGAATGGCGGCGTCGTTGTCGATGCACAGGATGAAAAGCCCGCCGGCCATCGCGCCCTGGCGCGTGACGGTGGCCTCGGCGTTGCTGGCACGAATTCCGGCCGGCGCGCGGGGGGCTGCCACCGAGAACATCGAGCCGTGCCCGACGACCGATCGCAATGCAATCGTATGGCCGACGACCTTGCTGATACGCTCGACGATGGACAGGCCGAGCCCCAAGCCGCTGACGCTGGCGGCGGTCGCCTCGAGGCGCTGGAACTCCTTGAAAATCAACTGCTGCTGCGCCGCGGCGATCCCCGGCCCCGTATCCCAGACCTGCAATTCGACGTGGCCCCCGTGGCGGCGCGCGCCAACGAGGACACCGCCAGCGCGCGTGTACTTGATGGCGTTTGAGACAAGGTTCTGCATCAGCCGCGGCATCAGCCGGCGATCCGACGTCACCCAGAGCGTTGAGGGCACAATGTGCAACTGGAGCCCGCGCTCGCGCGCCTGCGGTTCAAACTCGACGCGCAGCCGGTCGAAGATCTCCTGCACGGGCACCGCGGTCAGTTCGGCCTCCATGCGGCCCGTATCGAGGCGGGCAATCTCGATCAAGGTGCCGAGAATTTCTTCGACGGCGTTCAGCGATTGGTCGATCTTGGCGGCGATGACGGCGTTGGCGGGCTGCACCGGCCGTTCGACGAGGCTCGAAGCATAGAGGCGGGCGGCGTTGAGGGGTTGGAGAATGTCGTGGCTGGCTGCCGCGAGAAAGCGCGTCTTGTCGAGGCTGGCGGCGTCCGCTTGCACTTTGGCGGTGGCAAGCGCTGCGTTGACGTCGCTCAATTCCGCGGTGCGCGCGATGACGCGCCGCTCCAGGGTCTCGTTGGCGCGGGCCAATTCGTCGGCCGCTTCCATGCGATCGGTGATGTCGGCGTAGGTGGTGACGATGCCACCTTGTGGCATGCTGGCAGTGCGGATTTCCAGAATGCGGCGGCCCTGGCGAAAATATTCGACGAACGTCTCCTTGCGGACGGCGAGCTTGACCAAGCGGTCGGAGACGATCTCATCGATGCGGCCGGCGCCGAAATCACCGCGCTCGGCGCAGGCGCGCAGCACTTTATCCAGCGGCACGCCGACGCGACCAAGTTCGGGCGGCAGATCGAGCAACTCGCGGAACTGCCGGTTCCAGCAGACCAGATGCATATTCTTGTCGAACACGGACAGGCCATGGCGCACCTGATCGAGCGCCGATTGCAGCAGGTCACGGTTGTATTGCAGCGCTTCGGACGCATCGTCGAGCAGGCGCATGGCGGAGTTGGGTGCCATGGTGCCGCGCCGCAGCAACAGCGACAGCACCAGCCGCGCCGAGGCCGCACCGATGGCGCTGGTCAACAAATGCTCGGTGAAGCGGACGATCTGCACATCGGCCTCGGCGTCGGGGCGGAGCGCGTGCTGGCGGCCTTCGGCGTAATCCTTGAACGAGCGGGCGGCGCGCTCGGCGCCGAGATAGCGACCGGCCGTGGCCTCCAGGTCGCCGACGGTGATCGACGTGCGCCACAGCTTGAACGTCGGCGTCAGCGCTGGCCGCGACGCGTCGTCGACGACGAACATGTTGGCCTGCAGGCGTTCGACCGGCTCCAGCGGTCGCAGCAGCGACACCGACACATAGCAGAGCGTATTGACGGCGAGGCTCCACAACACGCCATGCGTGAGCGGGTCGAAGCGCAGGTAGAACAGCGCATGCGGGGCCAGCACGGCGATGCCGAATGGGCCATTCGCCATCAGGCCGGCGTCGATGATGCCGGCCTCGGCGAACCACGGCAGCACCAGCGTGTAGGCCCATACGGCGATGCCGGCGCTCATACCGGCGATGGCGCCGCGCGCCGTGGCTTTGCGCCAGAACAGACCGATGAAGAACGCGGGCGCCAGCTGCGCGATGCCGGCGAAGGAAACGAGGCCGATGGAGGCCAAGGCATAGCCGGCGCTGAGGAAGCTGTTGAGCACATAAGCCAAGAAAATGATGGCAAAGATAGCGACCCGGCGGATCGCCAGCAAGCGGCCGACGAGGTTGGCCGGCGCGCCCGCATCCGCCAGCCCGCTGCGCAGCAGGATGGGCGCGAACAGGCCGTTGCAAACCATGATGGCGAGCGCGACGCTGTCGACGATGACCATGGCGGTGGCCGCCGATAGCCCGCCGATGAAGGCGATCATCGTCATGATGTTGGCATGCGCGGTGAGCGGCAGGGCGAGCACGAACGTATCGGGCGTGAACGATCCCGGCGGCAACGTCAGCAGGCCGGTGATGGCGATGGGGACGACGAACAGGTTGATCAAAACGAGATAGAGTGGGAACAGCCAGGCGGCGCGGCGAATCTCCTCTTCCGACGTGTTCTCGACGACCACGACATGGAACTGGCGCGGCAGCAGAAGCACGGCGATGAAGCTCAGCAGCGACACCGTCAGCCAGACCGAGCCATTGAAACCACGGCCGAACAGCGCCTCGATCTGCGGGTTGGCGTGCGCGCGGGCGATCAGGCGCGCGACGGCTGTGCCGATGCCGTCAGAGAAGTCGCCGAGGCCGAGGATGAGGATGAAGGTCCCGACCGCGAGAAACGCAGCCAGCTTGACGACCGATTCGGCCGCGATCGCCAAGGTGAGGCCGTGCTGGTGCTCGGTGGCGTCGGCGTGACGCGTGCCAAACAAGGTCGCAAACAGCACCATCGCTATCGCCACGATCAACGCGGTATCCACCGGCAGCGCCAGACGGGAAACGGCGCGCGCGCCGAGCACGGTATCGACCGACAGCGTCACCGCCTTGAGCTGCAAGGCGATGTAGGGGAGCGTGCTGGCGACCGCGATCCCGGTGACGACGGCAGCGACGGCCTGGCTCTTGCCATAGCGGGCGGCAAGGAAATCGGCGACGGAGGTGATGTTCTGGTTTTTGGAGAGGCGCACGATGCGCTGGATCAGCGGGCGGCAAAACAGAAAACAGACGATGGCACCGGTATAGACGGGCAGGAAATCGTAACCCGACGAGGTGGCAAGGCCGACCGACCCGAAAAATGTCCACGACGTGCAGTAGACGCCGATCGAGAGCGCATAGATGACCGGGCGGCCCCGCGCAGGCCGGCGTCGCGTGAGGACCCGGTCGCCGATCCAGGCGATCAGGAACAGCACGCCGACATAGGCGAATGCCAAGCCTATCAGGGTCGGACCGTCGATCATGCGGCAATGTCCAGCTTATGCATCTCGATTTCAGCCTCGGCTCGTCCTCGCCTGCGGATCGGCCAAAGGCGTGGTCGGGAGGTTAGCGGGTCGGCGCGCAGCCGTCCCCCCCGACTTCGGAACAAGGTCACTTCTACTCCCGAAACCAAATTAATTCCGCATTGCCAAGGGCGGCAGGCTGGCTGATCGTAAGCGCTGACGGTGGGTCTGTGGAGATGCATACATGGCAATGGATAAACGCTTTTCGCTGGCCGGACAGACGGCCCTGGTCACCGGCGCTTCGTCGGGCCTGGGCGCGCATTTTGCCAGCGTGCTTGCCGACGCGGGCGCCAAAGTGGTGCTGGCGGCGCGGCGGGTCGACCGGCTGGAGGTTTTGGCACGCGACATCGCGGCCAAGGGCGGCAGCGCCATGGCCGTCGCCTTGGATGTCACCGACGGCAATTCGGTTACCGCGGCGTTCGACGCGGCGGAGGCTAAGTGTGGGCCGGTGACGATCCTGATCAACAACGCGGGCGTGCCTTCGCACTCGCCGTTTCTTGGTGTCAGCCCGGACGAATGGCGGAGCACGCTGGCGGTCAATCTGGACGGCGTGTTCGCGGTCGGCCGCGAGGGAGCCGCGCGGATGAGCAAGACCGGCAAAGGTGGCGCGATTATCAACATCGCCTCGATTCTGGGATTTGCCATTGCCAAGACACTGGCGCCCTATTGCGCATCCAAGGCCGCCGTCATCAGCCTGACCAAGTCGATGGCGCTGGAACTCGCGCGCTACAGCATCCGCGTCAATGCGATCGCGCCGGGGTATTTCTCCACCGAGATCAACGCAGGCTTCCTCGATACGGACGCGGGCAAAGCGATGGTGGCGCGCATTCCCCTGCGCCGGTTCGGCAATCTGCCCGATCTGGACGGGCCGCTGCTGTTGCTCGCCTCCGACGCCGGCCGCTTCATGACCGGCAGCGTACTGACAGTAGACGGCGGGCAACTGGTGGTGGGCGTGTGAGGGGTGCCGTAGAAAGCCCGCGCATGATGGGTCGCGGCTCGAACCGCTTGACCCAACTTACACGGTGATGGATCCCATCACGCCGGGCTGATGGAAGCCCAGCTGCCGAGGCCGCACTTGTTGATGGCGATCACCGCTTGCGTGCGGCTGTCGACACCGAGCTTTTGCAAAATGGCCGACACGTGGGCCTTGATGGTCGCTTCCGAGACGGTCAGTTTGTAGGCGATCTGCTTGTTGAGCAGGCCCTCTCCGAGCATGCCGAGTACGCGCAATTGCTGCGGCGTGAGCGTCGCAAGCCGCGCCAGCACCTGGCGGCTCTCCTGGTCGACGGAGGCCGGATTGCTGTCGAATTCGTGCGGCACCCACACGCCGCCGTCGAGCACCGTTGTGACCGCCTGGCGGATCTTCTCCACCGGCTGCGACTTCGGCACATACCCCGACGCGTTGCAATCCAGGGCCCGCCGGATCGTGGTCGGGTCCTCGGTCGCCGAGACGATGACGACCGGCAGCGCCGGATACTCGGCCTTCAGCGACATCAGCCCGGCAAGTCCCTGCACGCCGGGCATCGCCAGGTCGAGGAAGACAATGTCAGGTTCGTCGCCGTGCGCCAGCATGGGCTGCAAAGCCTCGTAGGATTCGGCTTCCTCGATCGTGGCGCCGGCGAAGGCCCCGGCGAGCACTTGCGACAGCGCACCGCGAAACAACGGATGATCGTCGACGATGATGAAGCGGCATTTCGATGGAGCTAGGGACATGGAACCACTCGACGTTCAATCACAGGCGTTCAGTCATTGATGCGCACAAATCCGACTGCACCGTGAGCCACGCCCCGAGGGATGTGATCCGAGTTGTCGATGCGGCGGAAGGCAAGACTACCCGCCAATTTCAGAATTGCCTATAAACAATGGCTGGACCGGCGGGTTCCGGGCTGCGATTTCGTCGGACTGTTTAAAAGTCTTGGTCTGTTTCAGTGTACGGCGCGCTCAAAAGTCTTGGCGCGACCACAAATCGGCGGCAGACACAGCGGCGGCGTTGCCCAAGGCACGTTCGATTAACAGGGGCGCAGAGAGCCGATGATCGACTGGTCCGAGCGCAAACGCTATTGGCGGGATACCAAATGGCAGATGGTGGCGTCACTGGCCCCCTATCTGCTGGCGATCCTGACCGTGCCGGTCTATGCCGATGCTCTCAACACCAAGCGCATCCTCGGCATGCCGCTCGGCTATTTCGCCGTCTGCCACCTGATGGTTGTCGTCGCCGCTATCGTCATCGCCAGCTTCGTCAACCGGCAGGACGCCATCGACCACTGGCACGGCGCCAACGAGGATCCCTGAGCGCGTCGCGCGCGCCACACTGCAGCCTCAGCCCGGATAGTGATCTGACCGCATCATGACGATCCTCAAGACCGCCCGTATCCAGCATCGCCGCGCCGGCACTTATCTGGCCATCTTCGCGAGCGGCTGCGTCAGCCTGTTCTTGGCCGCCCTGCTGGCCGAGCAACTGGGCGCCAATGTCGCGTCTTTGAATGCGGTTCTCTGTGCCGTGCCGCTGGTGGGGTTTGCCGCCATCGGCCTCGTCATCCGCGCCGAAGACGTGGCCGAGTTCTACAACGCCGACCGCGCGATGCCGTCATTTGCGTCGGGGCTGGCGCTGGCGGTGGCGGCCGTCGGCGGCACCGGTGTGGTGTGCATCACCGGGGCGCTGTTCAAGATCGGCATGGACGCCCTCGTGCTGGTGCTCGGGTGGATCACGGGGCTGGTGATCACCGGCATCGTGCTGTTTCCATTCATCCGCAAGTGCGGCGCATGCACGGTGCCGAGCTATCTCGGTATGCGCCTCGACAGCCGCCTGGTGCGGCTGGTGGCCGCCTGCGTGATGATCGTGCCCTCGGCGCTCATCCTCGCGGCCGAGATCCGCGTCGGGGCGTTTGCGACCGGCTGGCTGACGGGATTGTCCGAGTTCGCGGCGGTGCCGGTCATCGCGCTGGTGGCGACGGCCTGCGTGATCCTGGGCGGACAGCGCGGGCTGACCTGGGCCAGCGTGACCCAGTCGATCACGCTGCTGTTTGCCCTGACGGTGCCGGCCACGATCGTCTCGCTGCTGATTTCGAACCTGCCGTTTCCACAGATGATGCACGGCAACCTGCTGCAGGGCCTGCGCCGCACGGAGATGGCGCAGCCGTTCGCGGCGCTGAGTGCGGGCACGCTGTCGTTCTCGATGCCAGGGGTCGGTCTCGAGCCCTTCATGGCGCCCTTTCTCACCTCGTTCGGCGCCGTCGGCCGACTGAGTTTCCCGCTCGCCATCCTCGTCATCGCGACGGGGCTTGGCGCGCTGCCGTCGGTACTCAATCGCGCCGGCACGGTGCCGACAGTCTACGACAGCCGCAAATCGGTCGGCTGGGCCGTCCTCACCGCCGCCTTCATGCTGTTGACGATGGCGGCCATCGCCGGCTTTTTTCGCGGCTACGTCGTGGAGCAGATCGCCGGTGCCGCAGGCGACCGGCTGCCATTGTGGTTCCAGGCGCTGCAGCAATATGGCCATGCTGGCGTCGCCAAGACCCGCGCAGCGCTCACCTTGGCCGAGATCTCCATGCATCGCGACGTCGCCGTGTTCGCCCTGCCGATGGCGGCCGGCATGCCGCAGGCGATCGTGGCGCTTGCAGCCGTCGGCGCGATCGCCGCAGCCGCGACCGGAGCCGCGGCCCAGATCGCAGCCCTCGGCGGCATCCTGTCCGAGGACGTCGTGCACGGCGGCCGGACCGAGCCGCCCGAAGATCGCACGCGGCTGATAACGGCGCGAGTGATGGCAGCCGCAGTCGGCGCCGCAGCGACGATCGGCGCCTGGCTCGTATCCGACCCATTGGCCGCGGTGCTGGCGGCGCTGTCACTGTCTGCTGCCACCGCATTCCCGGTGCTGGTGATGTCGATCCTGTGGCGTAAGGTCTCGCGCACAGCAGCGATTGCCGGCATGGCGACCGGCTTCGGCGTCACGCTGGTGCTGATGGCCGGCGGCCTCTCGGGGCTTATTCCGATGGCGCCGGTGATGGCGGCAACCCTCGGCGGCCCCCTGAACTTCGCGGTGCTGGTGATCATTTCGGAGGCGTCCCCGCTCAGGTCGCGCCACGCCATGGAAGTGGTGCGCGACATCCGCCTGCCCGGCGGCGAAGCAACCTATGATCGCGACATGCGCTTGCTGCGACGCAAGCGCATCACGTCCGCCTTGTAGACGGCGCACCGGCGGCGACCGCGCGCCGCTTGCCCGGCCGGGGCGATCGTGCGAGCACAGCATGGACCATCGCTGAGTGCGCAGCCGTGGTGCGCGCGCCAGCATACAACACGATGGCCCGCCGGAAGCGGCCGGAGCGACCGCGTGAGGGTATCGAATGCCGGAATGGGAAAAGACGGTTCTGTTTGCCCCCATCGAGCCGTTCCGTTCGGGCCGGCTGGACGTTCCGGGCGGCCACCAGATCTACTACGAGCAGAGCGGTAACCCGGCCGGCAAGCCCGTCATCGTCGTGCATGGCGGTCCCGGCGGCGGCTCTAATCCCACCATGCGCCGCTTCCACGATCCCTCCCGCTATCACATCATCCTGTTCGACCAGCGCGGCTGTGGCCGCTCGCTGCCGCATGCGAGCCTCGATCACAACACGACATGGGATCTGGTCGACGACATGGAGCGCCTGCGCGGCCATTTGGGCCTCGCGCGCTGGCAGCTGTTCGGCGGCTCCTGGGGCTCGACGTTGGCGCTGGCGTACGCCGAGACACATCCCGAGCGTGTCACCGAGATGGTGCTGCGCGGCATCTTCCTGTTGCGGCCGGAGGAAATCCGCTGGTTCTATCAGGAAGGCGTGAGCTGGCTGTTCCCCGATGCGTTCGCCGACTTCCAGAAGGCGATCCCGCCGGCCGAGCGGGGCGATCTGGTTGCAGCCTATCATCGCCGGCTGACGCACCCCGATCGCAAGATCCAGATCGAGGCGGCGCGCGCGTGGTCTGTCTTTGAAGGCTCGACCATGTCATTGAAGCCTGATGCCGACCGGCTCCGGTTGTTTGCCGCCGACACCTATGCCATCGCCTTTGCCCGTATCGAGTGCCACTACTTCGTCAACGGCGGTTTCCTCAAGCACGCCAATCAGATTCTTGATTACGCCAGTCGCCTCAATCGCATTCCCGGCACGATCGTGCACGGCCGCTACGACGTGGTGACGCCGCTGAAGAACGCTTTCGACCTCAAGGCCGTATGGCCCGAGGCCGATCTGCGCATCGTGCCAGCCGCCGGCCACGCCATGACCGAGCCGGGCATCATGGCAGAACTGGTCGCAGCCACCCGTCGCTATGGCTCGAAGAGCGCTTGACCCGCACCCGGAGGGAACGGACATGAAGATCGCAATTGTGGGCGCCGCCGGACGCATGGGGCGCGAGCTGATCCGTGCCGTGCATGCGACAGAAGGCGCGACCTTGGCCGGTGCCATCGAGCAGAAGGGGTCGCTGGCGCTCGGCCAGGATGCGGGATTGCTCGCCGGCCTCGGCAAGCTCGGCGTGATCATCACCGACGATGCGCTGGAAACGTTTGCAAAAGTTGATGCGGTGCTCGACTTCACCGTGCCGGCTGCATCGGTGGCGTTTGCCGGCCTCGCCGCCAACGCGCGTATCGTGCACGTGTGCGGCACCACCGGCACAAGCGCCCGCGACGACGCCGCCATCAAGGCTGCCGCCCGCCACGCCACCATCATCCGCGCCGGCAACATGAGCCTCGGTGTCAACCTGCTGTTGGCGGTGACGAAGAAGATCGCCGCAGCCCTCGACCCCGACTTCGACATCGAGATCATCGAAACGCACCATCGCATGAAGGTCGATGCCCCGTCGGGCACGGCGTTGATGTTGGGCGAGGCGGCCGCCGCCGGTCGCGGTGTCGATCTCGCCAAGGTTTCCGCACGCGGCCGCGACGGGCACACGGGCGCACGCACGCGCGGCGACATCGGCTTTGCCGTCGTGCGAGCGGGCAGCGTGGTGGGTGATCACACGGTGATTTTTGCCGCCGACGGCGAGCGCATCGAGATCACCCACAAGGCCGACGACCGGGGCATCTGTGCGCGCGGCGCAGTCAAGGCCGCGCTGTGGGGCCGCGGCAAGCCACCTGGCCTCTATTCGATGATGGACGTGCTGGGAATGTAAGGGGCGAACGTGTGCAATGAGGATAGGTCGAGCTTCGCGGCGGAGCATCGACGCGCGACCCAACAGCCACCGCCGGTGCGTGTGATGTTGGGTCGCGCTGAGGCGTGACCCGACATACATGCCGATCTCTGACGACCAGTTTCGCGAGGCGCTTATGGATGACAAGAAACTCGAGGCCCTGCGGGCGCGTTATGCAGGCGCCGTGGGTGGCCAGATCCACGATCCGGATTTCGCACGCGTCGCGGCCGGGCAGTTTACCGGCGACAAGCGGGTGTGGCCGTTCGCGGGGGTGGCGACGTTGCTTGGTGCGCCATACCGGCCGCAGCCGTCCGGCGGCATCGATCTGGCCGGGCTGGATGTGGCGCTGCTCGGCGTGCCGATGGACCTGGGCGTCACCAACCGGGCGGGCGCGCGGCTCGGCCCGCGTGCGGTGCGCGCGGTCGAGCGGATCGGGCCGTGGGAGCACGTGCTGCGGCAGGCGCCGCTGCAGCAGGTGC